>NZ_JAUONW010000018.1:0-83592 GCF_030546345.1 Caloramator sp. CAR-1 | reverse complement strand
TTTTTATAGTATTCTATTTTGTCATGTAGCATTTTGTTGTATATAAATCTTACACAACCAAATACTTTAGCAAAATATTCTTCTTGTTCTTTTGTTGGATATATCCTGTATTTATAAGCCTTTAGCAAAATTACACCTCCTTCCTGTAATACTGATTATATCATAAAAAAGAATTTATCAATCAACATTCATCACCCACTTATAGAAGTGGGCGACTTCTGTTACTCTTTAGTTAAATCAAGCATTCCAATTCTACCAAACTTGCTTTCCTTTGCAATATATGTCGCAGCGTAAAATGGTTTTTTATCCGGTGTCATTATTATAGTTAGAGGCCAACCTCCTCCTCCCGTCATCATTTGGCATACCGTCATATAAATTGCATCAATATCAGGCCTTTCTTCCCTATCAACTTTTATACTGACAAATGTTTCATTCATAAGTTTTGCCACTTCTTGGTCTTCAAAACTTTCATGGGCCATAACATGGCACCAATGGCAGGTTGCATATCCAATACTCAAAAATATAGGTTTATCTTCAGATTTAGCCTTTTTAAATGCCTCCTCTCCCCAAGGATACCAATCAACAGGATTGTAGGCATGTTGCAAGAGATAAGGAGATTTTTCTTTTATTAACCTGTTATGAACACCAATTTTACCCTTCATTTTTTCACCCTCTTGAAATTTTTATATTATTAAGCTTATCAATTTTAGTTTGTCAAGACAAAAGTTTTTAATTCTGTTGCACAATAATTTTTTATCCAATAAGAGCTGAACATACAAAATATCTCATAAAGAATCTGTTAGGATTTTTGTCGACTAATTTAACATTTTAATCCTACCATTCATATAATATTATTGTGAGTATGTTGAAAGGAAAAGAATATGTATTATCCTTATTTTTGCCCTTACTTAATGAATCAAACAAGAAACACTAAGGAAACTATGTTTACCCCCTTCATTTCTTATCCATGCCCTTACTTTGTTAATATGCCTTTTTATAGCGATGATTTTACCCATAACGATTCATGCTATATGCGCTCTGAGTCAAGACCAGATTATTCAGGGCATTATCAAAATGAAGGTTTAATTGAGCTTAAGGATTATGGCTCCAAACCCTTTGTAGTTGATATTGAAAAGGCTACTAAGCAAAATAATAATTTCCGTTTAGCTCTATGGACAGGAAATCATCTTCAGCTTACTTTGATGAGTATTAAGCCTGGCGAGGAAATAGGCTTAGAAATTCATCCTGATGTTGATCAGTTCTTGCGAATCGAAGAAGGGCAGGGAGTTGTCATGATGGGGGATAGAAAAGACAGGTTGGATTTTAAAGCAAATGTTTACGATAACTATGTAATCTTGATACCAGCTGGCAAGTGGCATAATTTGATAAATACAGGTAATACACCGCTTAAACTTTATTCTATTTATGCACCGCCTCAGCATCCAAAGGGCACAATTCATAAAACAAAAGAAGATGCAGAAGCTGCTGAAAAGGAATACAAGTAAGATTACAAATATTATTAAAATTAAACCTCTCACTTGCAAGTTGTTTGCCAGTGAGAGGTTAGCATTTTTACTTAAACTTTACAGCAGTCCCATAAACGATAACTTCTGCAGCCCCTTGCATTATATTACTGGTGGCATATCTAACATTAATTATAGCATCTGCTCCTAACTTTTCAGCTTCCTCCACCATTCTTTTGGTCGCGATAGCCCTTGCTTCGTTCATCATCTCAGTATAGGATACTATCTCACCGCCAACCAAAGTTTTAAGTGCGCTTAAAATATCCTTCCCTATATGCTTAGAATGGACAACTGAGCCCTTAACAATAGACAAAGTCTCAAGCTCTTTACCCGTAATAAAATCAGTATTTACTAATATCATCTTCCTTCCCCTCCTTTATTTCCTTAATTCTTTCAAAGGCAACATAGACAAATGAGCCTATTATAAATAAAGCAATAAAAAGGATTAAATAGGCAAAAAATCTTGGGACCGAAGTTGAAAATATAGCTGAAATAATCCCTATAAAATACGAGCCCATTATTATAGTTCCAATAAATGCAATTAATAAAACAGTTAAAATACCTTTTTTCATAGTTCACCACCTAAAATTTATTAATATATTTTTTTACTAATTCTAACCCTTGTTTATAATATTCCGGTGCCTTAAAATACGTCCAGCAGCAAATTCCAAAGCCTAATCTCAAAAGATAATAATCAAGCCTTTCAAAAAAACCATCATCAATACTAATATATTTTTTATACCCCTCAAAAAATGATTTTTCGATATCTTTATTCTCCAAAAAATACCTAAAATACAACCTGGCAATATCCATTTCTATATTTCCCGGGAAACTTTGTTCAAAATCGACAATTCCATTTACTTTGTATTCACCATTTTGACAGATAATTAATATATTTCGCCCATCAAAGTCATTGTGACAAAGCCTTGATTCTTTAATATTCTCTATTAAATTAAAATTCCTTTTTATTTTCTCTGCAGCTTCAATTAAAATTACCTTATCATCTATATTTTGTTTCATCAATTCACATAATTGAAATTCGAAACTTTTCACAAAATATGTATAATAATCCTTTATATTGTGGACACTTTCTCCCTTATAATCCCAGTCACCAAAAAAATTAAAGGTTTTAATAGAATGAATTTTGCCTAATTCCTTACCTATTTCCAAAAATATCTTTTTTAATTGTTCCAAAGTCAAAGTGTTAAGTAAATTATCTAATGCCTCCCCTTCAATATATTCATATATCATCCATCCATTACCATCATCTAAGACCCCATGTTTAAAATATTTAGGGCATTTTAAAGTAGAATTTTTTAATAGACTAAGGGAAGCTATCTCTCTTGGCATTCTATTTTTTATACCAAATATCTTAAAAACAATCTTTTGGCCGTCGTTAAGTTTAATATAAAAAACATAGTGCCTATTTAATTCATAATGTCCTATTGATCTTATCTCTTTAACATCCATTGAAAATAATTTTTTAATTATACCTCTTATATAGTTCTCATCGTAGGTCATAGTAATTCCCCCAAAAAGGACTTTTAAATATTTTAACACAAAAATAATTGGTATAAATAGCTTTATTTTTCACAATATAAAGTAAAGGAGGTGGAAAAATGAAGGTAGCTATTATGGGGGCTGGTATCTCTGGACTATCTTGTGCAATTACACTTGAAAGATATGGGATAATGCCAACAATTTTCGAAAAAAGAAATAGAGTAGGGGATAGATTTATTAATGCAGAAGCTATGTTTGAAATATTAAATAGGCCCATAAAGGATTGCATTCCCTATATAAAAGAAAAATTCAGTATAGATTTACAACCTATAAAAGAAGTAAATAAATTAACTATCCATTCTAAAAATGAAAAAAGCGATATAATTGGTAAGATAGGCTATACCAATATAAGGGGTAGGCATGAAAACTCCTTTGAAAATCAGCTTAAAAAACAAGTTAAAAGTAATATTATTTTTAACTCTAAATATGAATATGAAGAACTTTGTAAGGAATTTGATTATATAGTAATAGCGACAGGCGATGGAGAATATGCTACACATTTAGGTAATTACAGATGTGACCTTACATGCACTATAAGGGGAGCTACGGTTGTTGGAAATTTTATTACTGACAACCCTCATGTATGGTTTAATTATAATATAATCCCTAAAGGATATGCATGGCTAATACCTTTTTCTGATAAAGAAGCAAACTTAGTTATAGCTTATCCTGATTACCCTAACAATATTAAATTAGATATAAACGATATGTGGGAAGCCTTCTATAACTTGGCATGCAGCGAATTAAAACAAAGCTTAAAAATAACCGATAGGTTTGAAATAACAAGATACATGATGGGGATATGCATAAGGCCTAAAATAGATAATACTTACTTTATAGGAAATTGTTTTGGAACAATAAGCCCCGGTCTTGGTTTTGGGCAGTTTGCATCGGTTTTAACCGGCGTGTATTGTGCCTACGATATCTTAGGAAGGGCAAAATATGAAATTCTAACAAAGCCTTTATTTAAAAACTATTACAATTCCCTAATTCTTAGAAGGTTCTTAGAAGGTTTAGATGATTATGAAATTGATAAGTTAGTAAGGAATCTAAATAATAAGTTAATTAATAAATTCGTTAGTAAAATATGCGGTAATAACATGAGGATAGATATACTAAAATTGTCGACCCCCTACATGAAGCTGATAAACCGTATCAAAGAATCTAAAAAGTGATAAAACAAATTTAAAACCACCCAATGGTGATTTTATGCAATCTCCTTTTCTTTTTCTATTAGTTCAATAATCTCATGGATTTGTTCCCAGTTAAACACTCTATAAATACCTTCTTTTAATGGTTTTCTATTATAGGGACAATCGATAAGTAAAACCTTAAAGCCTTCCTTTGCAAGTTGGACTGCATTCTCATACCTGTCTTCAATGAAAATGTCGCATCTTAACTCTTTTGCTTTCTGAATTTTGTTATGGGTTCCTAGTAAATAAACTTCGCCCTTTGGGAAATTATACCTTTTAAGCCATTTTTCAGTTATATTCATTAATTTGGGTTCCCTGGCAGAAACATAATAAATATTATGCTTTTGGGAGATGTCCTTTAAAACCTTAGAAGCAAATTCTCTTGGCTTTGCTCTAAAATGTATTAGCTCTGAATACATATCATAAAATTTATTATATTCTTCCTCAGAAACCCCTAATACTTTATAAATTTCATATTCTTTAATGTCGTCTTCTTTTAGATTCTTATTAAAATAATAATTTGCTAAGTCTAACCAATAGAAAGGATCTGTTATTGTTCCATCGATATCTATACATATATTTAATCTTACCATCCTCTCACCTCCTGATTTTATTTTAAAATCTTTTAATAAACAAAGAATTATAAATTTGTTAAAAAATTGTTAAATTATAAAGGCCGCATAATGCGGCCTGAGGGGATACCCCTTTATTAAGAGGGGAGATTATTCAAAATATCTTTTTAAAAGACCTCTAAATGCTGCACCGTGTCTTGCTTCGTCCTTGCACATTTCATGAACAGTATCATGGATAGCATCAAGGCCAAGTTCCTTTGCCCTCTTTGCAAGTTTTAGCTTGCCTTCACATGCTCCGTATTCAGCTTCAACCCTCATTTGAAGGTTCTTCTTTGTGCTATCTGTTACAACTTCCCCTAAAAGCTCAGCAAACTTTGCAGCATGTTCTGCTTCTTCAAAGGCAATTCTTTTATATGCTTCTGCAACTTCAGGATATCCTTCTCTATCTGCCTGACGGCTCATTGCAAGATACATACCAACTTCTGTGCATTCTCCCATAAAGTTTGCCTTTAAACCTTCGATTATTTCTGGATCAACTCCCTTTGCAACTCCAATTCTATGTTCATCAGCCCAAACGAGCTCTCCGTTTTCCTTTGTTATGAATTTTTCCTTTGGCGCACCACATTGTGGACATTTTTCTGGTGCTTCACTTCCTTCATGAACATAACCACAAATTGTGCAAACAAACTTTTTCATCTTCCCATCCTCCCCATAAGAAAATATTTTAAATTTATTCTTTACATTTTATATATTATCATAATTTTTTATTTATGACAATAGTTTTTTGTAGAAAATTATTTTCCTTTAGGAAATTATTACAAGTCTAAATTATCCTTTATCTTTTTAACAGAGTTTTTTATAACCTTTCCTATATAACTTACATGAAAACCTAAATCATCCGCTATTTCTTGCATTGTTTTACCTTCTAAAAAATACTTTTTTATTATCTCCTCCTGCCTTGATGTAAGGTGCCTAAATGCTTCATATATTCTTCTTATATCCTGTTCTTTGGTTATTTCCTCTAAAATCTTATGTTCAAACTCTTCATCCTTTATTATATCTTCTATTTTTCTATTGGAATCATAATAAAGTTCTTGATTTAATGAAATGTATCCAAAGTTTTTCTGGGCTTGTCTATAAAAACTTCTTATTTCATTTTTTATGTAGGTATAGGCTAAAGTAGAAAACTCTATATCTTTTGAAATATCGTAATCTAAAAAAGCCTTATAAAGTCCTATGCTTGCAACCTGAAAAAGATCAGCATACTCTAACTTGCTTTGCCACTTTTTACACAAATTATGTATCAAGTTCTTGTATCTTGAGAAAATTTCATCAAAGGTTACAACTATGTATTCCTCGTTTATTTTAACAAGCTTTTCCTTAACCATCCTTCACCTCGTATGTTCTAAAGTTCTTTATAAATAATTTTATCATCTAATTATCATAAGTAAACTTGTAAATTTGCAAAAAGTAAAAAATCCGGATTAGGTTTTTATCCGGATTTTAGGTTGTAGACAAACTCCCTTTAGTGTTTAGATTTTGAAGTTTTTATGAATTTAAAAATTTATATACTGCATTAAAAACATCATGCTTTTCACATTCAATTGTTATGTTATGCCCGCACTTTTTTAAGATACACTTTTGTTTCACAGAAGATGTAGCTGCGTTATAAAGATAATCAACGCTTGCAATATCCACAGTGCTATCCTTTTCGGACTGAACAATAAATAAAGGTGATTTTACTTTTTTTAAGTTCTTTTTTACCAAGCGATTTAATTTATTAAATTCATGAATTGACTTTACTGGAATTTTATCATACCCTAGAAGGTATTTCTTTTCTTCTTCTGGTCTTTCCTCTGGTGGCCATTTTGCATATCTCATAAAATACTTTATTATAAAGGCAAAGTTCCCTGTTTTGTTTTTTAAGATTAACGGAGGTGATAGAGCTACTACCTTATCTATATCATAATTTTCAGCAATATATAACGCTAATAGTGAACCCATAGAATGGCCTATAACATAAATCTTAGAACAGCTTTCCTTTAAAAAATTTAGTCCCCCTTCAACAGATTTTATCCAATCCTTAAATGTAGATCTTTCCATTTCATCAATTGAAGTCCCATGCCCATGCAATCTAACACCATAAACAGTATATCCCTTTTCATTTAAAAAGTGTCCTAATTCCCTAAGTTCAGCAGGCGTTGAAGTAAATCCATGAATTAAAAGACACCCTTCTTCTCTGCCCTTTAAAAAATATTCTCTTCTCAGATCTTCTTGATTTAACTGCAAATCTTTCATTCAATCCCCCCTCAGCCTATCTTAATTACAATTATAGAGCAATTTTCTGAAAATTTCCAATTTACTTATTTACTATTTAAACAAAATATCTTAAAATATAATAGAAAGCCTTTTCTATTCTCTTTTTTCTTAAAAATTTTCAAATGTGGGGGGATAACATGAAGGAAAAACTACCTTTTTCAAAACTCGTAGCATATTCATTAGGGCAATTTGGCTGGTCAATTTTATCAGGAATAATAGGAACATACCTTATCTTCTACTATATTCCTACTGAAAAGTCAGGAATTTCTACTTTGATTCCTCAGGTTACTTTTTTTGGTTTTTTAACTATCATTGGTTTAATTACGATGCTTGGAAGATTTTTTGATGCAATAACCGACCCATGGATTGCAACCTTAAGTGACAGGTGTAAATCTAAAGATGGTAGGAGAATCCCTTTTATGAAGTATTCTGCTATTCCCTTTACGCTCACAACAGTTCTTGTATTTTGGACTCCTTTTAATAGTGAAAGTTATTATAACGCTTTATATTTAACAATACTACTTCTTCTATTCTATCTTTTTATGACGATGTATGTAACACCTTATTTTGCGCTGCTTTCAGAACTTGGACATACACCCGAAGAAAGACTTAATCTTTCTACAGCGATTTCCATTACATGGTTTTTAGGCTTTGCCGTTGCCTCTCAGGCCCCTGTTATATGGAATATATTTTTAAATATGGGCTATAGCAAAAGAAGTGCTATATTAATCACTTTTTCAATACTTTCATTAATTGCTTTAATATTTTTGCTAATCCCCGTATTTACAATAGAAGAAAAAAAATATTGTGAAGCAACTCCTTCAGAAATTAAAATGGTAGAATCTATAAAAGCCACTTTTAAAAACAAGGATTTTAAAGTATTTGTTTTTTCCGACTTAGTTTACTGGATAGCAATTACCACATTTCAAAATGCTCTCCTATACTATATAACTATTTTGTTGGACCTTCCTGAAGCTATGTTAAGCATTCTATTGATTTTACTAGGTGTAGGATCCTTTATATTCTATGTTCCGGTTAATTTACTTGCAAAAAAATATGGGAAGAAAAAACTTCTTATCTTTGCCTTTGTTCTTTTTATAGTTACCTACTCATTGGGTTTCTTTTTAGGAAAGCTTCCGATATCCAATACTATTCAAGCATATCTTTTAGTTATTTTTGCCTCAATTCCTATGGCAGTTTTTGGAATATTGCCTAACGCAGTTATTGCAGATATAGCAGAGTTTGATGCTATTCATACAGGTTCTAAAAGAGAGGCAATATTCTTTGGCACTAGGACATTTATGTCAAAGGTTGGTCAGATGCTTTCTATGCTGGTTTTAAGTTCACTTTTACTATACAAAAGAAACGGAAGCAACGAAATCGGTATAAGGTTAACTGCCTTATCAGCCGCACTGTTCTGTTTTTTAGGGCTTATATTGTTTTTAAAATACAATGAACAATATATCCTAATAGGTATTTCAAAGAAGGATAAAAATATAGGTATATAAATAAAAACTTAAACTTAAGTGCCAGGCACTTAAGTTTAAGTTTTTTATATTAGCCTAAAAACATTTTTAAATCATCTTCAACATTTGTTATTCCACCTATTCCAAACTTTTCAACTAAAACTTTAGCAACATTTGGTGAAAGGAAGGCTGGTAGTGTTGGTCCAAGGTGAATATTTTTAACTCCAAGGTAAAGCAATGCAAGAAGAACAGTTACAGCCTTTTGTTCATACCAAGCAATATTGTATGAGATTGGAAGCTCATTAACGTCATTAAGACCAAATACTTCCTTAAGTTTTAGTGCAATAACTGCAAGAGAGTATGAATCGTTGCATTGTCCTGCATCAAGAACTCTTGGGATTCCTCCAATATCTCCAAGATCCAATTTGTTATATCTATACTTTGCACATCCTGCTGTTAATATAACTGTATCCTTTGGAAGGGCCTTTGCAAATTCTGTGTAGTATTCCCTTGACTTCATTCTACCATCACAGCCTGCCATTACAAAGAATCTCTTTATTGCACCGCTTTTTACAGCTTCAACAACTTTATCTGCAAGGGCAAGAACCTGATTATGGGCAAATCCACCAACTATTTCGCCCTTTTCAATCTCAACAGGCGGCTTGCATCTCTTTGCATGTTCTATAATTTCACTAAAGTCCTTTCTTCCATCTGCACCTTCACTTATATGTTTAACTCCTGGGAAGCCTACAACCCCTGTTGTATATACCCTATCCTTATATGAATCCTTTGGTGGGACTAAGCAGTTAGTTGTCATAAGGATTGGTCCATTAAAGCTTTCAAATTCTTTATCCTGTTGCCACCATGCATTTCCATAGTTTCCTACAAAATGAGGATACTTCTTGAATGCTGGATAGTAATGGGCTGGAAGCATTTCACCGTGAGTATAAACGTCAACTCCTGTCCCCTCTGTTTGCTTTAAAAGCTCTTCAAGATCCTTAAGATCATGGCCACTTATCAAGATAGCTGGATTATTTCTAACTCCAATATTAACCTTTGTTATTTCAGGATTTCCATATGTTGAAGTATTAGCCTTATCTAAAAGGGCCATTGTGTCTACTGCATATTTCCCAGTTTCCATTGCAAGAGCAACAAGCTCATCCGCAGTTAAACTATCATTTAAAGTTGCTGCAAGTGCCCTTTGCATAAATTTGAAAATTTCGTTATCCTTAAAGCCTAATTGATATGCGTGATAAGCATAGGCAGCCATTCCCTTAACACCGTAAGTTATAAGCTCTCTTAATGATCTTATATCTTCATTTTCTGTAGAAAGAATTCCTATTTCTAATGCCTTGGAATCAAAGTCATTTCCACTTCCAGTCCAAATAGCTGCATCATGATTAATATCGCTAATATTTATTCCTTTAATTGAAAGAGCATGTTTAATATTATCTCTTACGATAAGTGCGTCCTTAATCTTTTCAACAAAGTAAACTTTATCAAAATTAACATTTGTGATTGTAGCAAACAAACCCTCCATCACAAATTTATCAACATCATCAAATTGAATGCCGTTTTCCTTTGCAACAATGTTAAATAACGAAATGCCC
Organism: Caloramator sp. CAR-1; assembly: GCF_030546345.1. Taxonomy (NCBI): domain Bacteria; kingdom Bacillati; phylum Bacillota; class Clostridia; order Eubacteriales; family Clostridiaceae; genus Caloramator; species Caloramator sp. CAR-1. Next base: position 73,349 of record NZ_JAUONW010000018.1, on the reverse strand, counting down.
TTTAAAGTATACATAAAAAGATCCTGCATTCTTGCAACATCATCAGTTTTTCCACAAACACCCCTTAGCGTGCAACCTATACCCTTTGCAGCCTCTTGGCATTGAAAACAAAACATACTCATGTTTATTCCTCCTTTTGATTAATTTTACAATTTAAATATACTACTTTATCTCATCCCAATCAGTGATTTTTATCACATAGTTAAATTTAATGAAAAAAATTTTGTTTTAGGTTATAATATAATTAAAATACAATTGAAGGGATGATTGACATGAAGTGGTTATATAAGCTGGAAAATAAATATCATAAATATTCAATAAAAAATTTAATGTTGTATATCGTAACTTTAACCTTCGCAACCTATTTAATATCTACCTTTAATCCATCTATAATCGATAATTTTATGCTCATTCCAAATCTTGTTTTAAAAGGACAAATTTGGCGCCTTATAACCTTCCTCTTTATTCCACCAACCTTTAGCCCCCTTTGGCTTATAATAACCCTCTATTTTTATTACATGATAGGCACGTCCCTCGAAAATTATTGGGGTTCCTTTAAGTTTAACCTTTATTACCTTATCGGAACTTTAGCAACAATAGCAGCCATGTTTATAACCGGAGGATATGGAACATCCTTTTATCTTAATCTATCGTTATTTTTAGCCTTTGCTTATCTTTTCCCTAATATGGAAATACTTTTATTTTTCATCCTTCCAATAAAGGTAAAATATATTGGATATGTTTATTGGATATCCCTCGGATACGCTGTTTTATTTAGTCCTTTTCCTTCAAAAATTACAGCTCTTTTCTCCGTCCTTAACTTTTTAATATTCTTTGGAGATGAAATATTTACAAGGGCAAAGACAAGAAGATACTCATACTTAAGAAGAAAAGAATTTAAAAGCAAACTTCCAAAGTCAAAAAATTATCATCACAAATGCACCGTCTGCGGTATAACCGATATAGATGATCCTAATATGGAATTTAGATATTGTTCAAAATGTGCCGGAAAACATGCATATTGCTCAGAGCACCTTTATAATCACGAACACATTACAGAAGAAGAGGAATTAAAATCAAAAATTATAGAATTTAAACCAAAGAAGAAAGAATAATTGAGGAGGAAATATTAATGGATACCCACTGTTTAACAATACTAAAAAGTGAAGTTAAACCTGCCCTTGGCTGCACTGAGCCCGTAGCTGTAGCCCTATGTTGTGGAAGGGCAAAGGATGAACTTAATGATATCCCTGAAAAAGTTGAAGTTTTTGTCAGTAAAAATGTTTTAAAAAACGGAATGGGGGTTTATGTCCCAAACACTGATATGGTAGGTCTTGATATTGCAGCTGCTGTAGGAAGTTTAATAGGAAACTCCCACAAAGAGCTTAATATACTTGAAGATGTAGATGATAAATTGCTTTTAGAGGCAAAAAATTTTTTAAAAAATGATAAGATAAAAATCTTTCTCAAGGAAACTAAGGACAAGCTATATATTGAATCTATTCTTTATAAAGGGGATTCCTATGTTAAAGTTATCATCAAGGATAAGCATGACAAAATAATATATATTGAAAGAAATGGAAATGTAATTTTAAAGGATGAAATAGAAGAAATCGCCTTATGCTCTAAAAGCCACAGGCTATCAATAAAAGAAATATATGAATTTGCCACATCAGTAAATTTTGAAGAAATAGCATTCTTACTAGAAGGCGTTGAAATGAATAAAAAAATTGCACAGGAGGGTTTAGACAAAAATTATGGCCTTAATGTCGGTAAAAACATTATTCAAAATATCAAAAAAGGAATTTTGTCCGATGACATTCACAATTTTGCTATGGCCCTAACAGCAGCCGGAGCAGACGCCAGGATGTCCGGAGCAACCTTGCCTGTTATGAGCAGTGCAGGAAGTGGTAATCAGGGGTTAACTGCAATATTGCCGGTGGTTGCAGTTTCTGAAAAATTAAACTGTAGCAGTGAAAAGCTTGCTAGAGCTATTGCAATAAGCCATTTAATAACCTACCATATAAAAACCCATTTAGGAAGACTTTCACCTGTTTGTGGATGCGGTGTCGCTGCAGGTATTGGTGCAAGCTGTGCAATTACTTATCTTTTAGGTGGGGCATATGATAATATAACCAAAGCAATAAAGAATATGGTTGCTAACCTTACTGGAATTGTATGCGATGGTGCTAAGCCAAGCTGTGCCCTAAAACTTGCAACATCAGCATCTGCTGCAGTTCAGTCAGCACTTCTTGCTGTTTCAGGAATTGAGGTATCAAAACATGACGGAATAATTGAAGATGATGTTGAAAAAACGATAGTTAACCTTGCCACGGTTGGAACATTAGGAATGTCTGTAACAGATGATGTAATACTAAACATAATGATAAATAAGTGCTAAGAGGATGCAAAGCATCCTCTTATTTTACGGTCTTTACTATTTCAACTCCATTTCCTGCCATTATCATTAATGCAACTATATTTAAAAGTTCTGCATAATGATATCCTAAATCATAAGTTTCTACTGCACTTATTGGCACTATAACCCTTGCTTTTATATTTTTCATGTTAAAATATGCCTTTAAGGTATTGGCAAATTGTTCAACACATATATCTGTGCAGTCACCTACGATTATAAAATATTTAATCTGAGGATTATTCTTTAGCCAATCTTGAAACTCATCCTCTAAAAAACCATTAGTAGAATTTTTGTTAATTATTTTTAGTTCTGCTACCTCTTTTAATTCATCCACAACCTCGCTTTCCCATGTTCCCCTTACACAATGACTTGGATATGAACTAAACTCAGGGGAATCCTCACTATGGCTGTCAGCAAAAGCAATGGCTTTTATTTCATTTTCTTTGCAAAGCCTTAGTATTCTTTCTGTTTCTGGAATCAAAGCCTTTATTCTTGGACTTGAGAGGTTTCCCTCCTTGCAAAATCCGTTTATCATATCAACTATAACTAAAACTGTTTCTTTTGAATTTAATTCCTTAATATCTAAGTGAGGTCTTTCATCTAAAAATTTTTTCATTTCCTCTAAAGCATCTAAAGCTTTCTTTTCATCAAGACCCATACTATTCCTCCTTATCACGTTATTATAACATTTTTACAACCATTATTTACGGCTATTTCTTTTAACTTTATCATAAAATCATCCGTTGGACTTTTTATTCTTGAAAATTCCTTCCTTACGCCTAAAGGTCTAAACTTTATAAGCTTGTATCTTATTTTGTCATCAATATTTGCTATCATTTTGCTTATACTATCAATATTGTTAACATTATCTAAAACATCTGGAACTACAACTGTTCTCACTTCATATAGTTTTCCTATGCTTCCAAGATAGATTAAATTCCTCAAAACATTTTTATTGCTTTTTCCTGTGAGCATGATATGTTCCTTTTCATCATAGGATTTTACATCAAGCATGACTGCATCAGTTAAATTCAATAAATCATTAAATTCTTCAAACAAAATATATCCGTTAGAATCAAGAAAGCAAGTTAAGTTTAAATTCTTTATTTCTTTAAATAATTCCTTCAAAAATTCAGCATAAAGCATACATTCCCCACCGGATACAGTTACCCCTGATAAAAAAAGTTTATATTTATAAACCTCATTTAAAATTTCTTTAACCGACATATATTTAACTTTAGGCGAGCTTAGATTGGGGCATTCTTTTATACACAAATCACACTTTACACAAAGAGCTTCCTTCCATAAAACCTTCCCATCAATAATATTTAAAGCACCCTTTGGACAAACTTCCAGGCAAATTCCACAGTTATTACATAAGTTTATCGTTTCTGGGTTGTGGCAATAAAGACAGTTAAAATTACATCCTTGAAAAAATAAAGAAAATCGGTTCCCAGGCCCATCAACACTACTAAAGGGAATTATTTTATTAACAGGTGCCTTCATATTTTCCTTACCTTTCTTTCAAGAATCCTTTGATTTTTAACTGAACCAAGTCCTAATACAACAGCATCGTTATAAACTTGTTCACCCTTTTCTAGCTTTTCTATGTCTGATTTTTTTACAAGATAACCTGTAATCCTTATAACATCACTATCGTTCCCATAAAAGGATATATACCTTAAACCGCTTGCAAAGGAACCCTTTATAATATCTAAGATAAACTCAGGGTTATTTTTTGCTGTAACATCAAAACTAAAGACATCCCCTATTCCAGAAGGGAAATATTTATGAAAAGGTGCAGACTGTAAAAGATGCTGTGGAAGCTCCGGCTCCTCACCAATTGGAATTCTGCATCCTGGGCTTATTCCTTTATCTGTATCAATGCCAACTTGTGCATGAAGAAGGAAATTTCCGTTAGAAAACTTGCAGAAATTATTTTTATGTTTTTTCACTTCTTCGTCTAACTTTTCTATTATTTTTATACCAAGTTCATTAGCATATTTCCCATGACCAAACCTTTCAAAAGCATTGTTTGAATTTATAAAATAATTAACACACTCTGCAAGGCCAAAAATTCCGAACATAGCTGTAAACCTATCCTTGTCTATAAGCCCTTCCTTAACAAGGAAGCTGCTTTGGAAAAAGTTTGACTCTTCAACTAAGAATCTTATTCTTTCATCCATGTAGTTTGCCATCACATCAACTGCATAGGGTAAGATATTATCTAAAAAATCAAATTCATCCTTTGCCTTTTTAGCAAGATAGGCAAGATTAAGTCTAACAAGAGTATAACTTCCTCCACCTATTGGCAGCCCATTATAACAGCTGGCTATAGCATATTTTTCACCCAAATCCTTTATAAACATATCATGATTTGCAAAACTTGGTTTTGCTGTATCTAAGGATGTTAAAACTGCTTCAATTGCAAAATCATCATCGGTCTCATCGCTATACTTTAAAGTTATATTGGGAACTGAATTTTGAAGTTCCCTCGTTATTTTTAAAATTATTTCTCCTGCCTTTGTTCTTTTAGGACCTATATTAGCATGACAAAATGAATCAGTAATGGTTCTATCAATATGCTCTAAAAATAATTTTATAGCTTTATATGCCTCCTTCTCATCTTCAATAAAGGGTTCAAGCAAATAATCTATGTTGCCTATATAAACTGGGAAGCTTGTTATTGAGGGAATATGCTTATATAATATTAAAAGATTATTAGTAGCCTCCCATATATCATTTGGAGGATTAAGTCTTAAAAAATCGCTTCCATTTTTAAAAAATTTTTCAAAGTCAACAACTATATATCTTGGCCTATATGGAGCATTTCCTTCATTAAGATCGCAAATTATTCCTTCTTCCTTTAATTTCTTTGCTTCATCGCTTATATTAAGAACATTTAATGAATTTTCTGCAGCCCTTGCAAGGGATATAAGCTTTTGATGATAGGTTTGGGTAAAATCTTTAATTATATTTAAAACATTATCCATAACATCACCCCTGACATGTTCTTAAGTTTATTATATCAAACTATTTCTTGATTTGCAGTAATTTATTGACTTGGAAAAATTTATCTGAGATAATTTTATTAGAAGGTCTGTTAAATAATTAACCTAAATTGAGGTGGTCTTATGCAGCTGAAATTGGCTAAAATAATAAGCATCATTACTACTGTTCCGAGTTTTGCTTTATTTGTAATTTTGTTTATCCATAAAAATACAACAATTTTTAACGATATAAAATGGCTATACTTTTGTATTTTATTTTTAACTTTAATTCCTATATCTTCATACTTTGTTCAAAACTTCATCCCATCCATCAAATCACAAGGACGAAGTGGTGAAAGAAAGTTAGCTTTTATTTTTGCATTACTCTCTTACATATTAGGAACAATATTAGTTTTTTATTTTAATGCCCCTTATAAAATAAAAATAATCTTCTTATCCTATCTTTTATCAAGTATTGTTTTAACATTTATAAATAAAGTAATAAAAATAAAGGCCAGTGGCCATGCCTGCGGAATCGCTGGCCCCTTAACCTTTACCTTTAGCTTTATTGGATATAAAACTATAATATTATCTATTGCCTTACCCTTAACATGGTGGGCAAGGCTAAAGATGAACCGTCATACTTCTAAAGAATTATCCCTTGGAACATTAGTTGGCATTTTATCAACATTGGCAGTCCTAATAATATTAAATGGATAGGTCCCCACCTATCCATTTACTTTTTCTAATATTTTATTTATTATTGGTTCAAATATTTTGGAGATATTATCTTTATTTTCGTTATATAATTCTAAATTATTCATATCTTCATTCATCGGAATTTCTCCAAGAAGTTCAACACCCAAATCCTTTATAAACTTTTCAGTATCTCCTTTAAATAGTTTTATCTTCTTTCCACAATCTGGGCAAACAATATAGCTCATATTTTCAATTACACCTAAAACATTTATATTCATCTTTCTTGCCATGTTTATCGCCTTTGCAACAATCATTGAAACCAAATCCTGTGGAACTGAAACCATTATGATTCCTGTAATTGGAATAGATTGCATTATTGTTAGGGCAACATCCCCTGTTCCTGGTGGCATATCGATTATAAGATAATCTAAATCGCCCCATAAAACCTCATTCCAAAACTGCTGAACTACGCCTGTTATTATGGGCCCCCTCCAAATTACAGGCTGATTTTCATCCTCCATTAAAAAGTTTAGAGACATTGCCTTTATTCCATCATCAGTTTCAACAGGAAAAATAAATTCTTCGTTACCTGTTGCCCTTTTATCTTTAATGCCTAAAAGTCTTGGAATGCTTGGGCCTGTTATATCCGCATCTAAAATGCCAACCTTGTAACCTTTTTCTCTTAACTTTTTTGCAATAAGAACTGAAACAGTAGATTTTCCAACTCCACCTTTACCACTCATTACAGCAATAACCTTTTTAATGTTGTTGTTTGGGTTAAACTCAATTGTGCATGTTCCAGCATCTTTACTGCTGCAGGTTGCAGCTGAAGGACATGTATTGCAATTTGACATAATATCACCTCATTTTTAGCATTTGACATTTATATATTAACTCTTTATATTGTTTTTGTCAAATGCCCATATACTTTTCCATTACTTTTTTTATATCATTGCTGCAGCATTTTCCCTTTGGATTGTTTATTTCACAATTACAATTTTTCATTGCACCGGTTTTTATTATCACATCCTTCAAAGTATTGGCACCATCTTCTATAGCCCTTTTTATATCTTCTTCTGTTACCCTGCTACAATAGCAGATATATTTAGGATTAGCATCCCTTTTAAACCACACCGGAACCTTTACATCTTCCTTTTTAAATATTATATCATCTGCATAATACACAACATCACAATCCTCATTAAGGCAAATTGAATAATTTAAATCCTTGACCAATTTATCTTCCTTCACAAGATGTTTTACGGTTTTTAAACTTACCCCCTCCCCCTTCATATTGCATTTTGGACATTTTTTTACCAATGCTTCAACTGAAGCCTCCTTAGGTCCTCAGCAGGATCTTGAATTGTTAATCATAATATCACCTACCTATAATTTTTAGATAGTTCTATGTAGTGTTTTGCTGAATTTTTAAGATATTCTATTTCCTCTTCAGTCAATTCCCTAATAACCTTTGCAGGCGAACCCATGCATAAAACCCTTGGAGGTATTTTTTTGTTTTGGGTTACCAAAGAACCTGCACCTATAATAGTATATTCTCCAATTTCTGCATTATCTAAAATAATTGAACCCATACCTATAAGAGAATAGTCCCCTATTTTACAACCATGAATAATGCAGTTATGCCCAACTGTTACATAGTCACCTATTATTGTCGGACTTTGTCCGGTTGAGGCATGAACAGTAGTATTATCCTGAATATTGGTTCCTCTACCGATTTTTATACTATTTACATCTCCCCTTAAAACAGCATTAAACCATACATTAGAATCCTCACCAATTTCAACATCTCCAATGATATGAACACCCTCTGCAACAAAAGCAGCTTCATGGATTTTAGGCAAATGATTTTTATATTTATGCTCCATAAATAACCCTCCATATATCAAGTATTCTCTAATTTCTACGATAAAATAACTGTAATAAAAAATCAATATGAATATTTATTTTGTTGAAAACTGTCGAATTAATATGTATAATATAAACATGAAATTCCTTTTGAAAGGAAGATAAAGATTGAAAAAAATTAATTTAGGTGCACTTAAAATAGTATTAGTTTATGTTATATTAAGCATCGCTTGGATTTTTTATTCGGATATTTTTATAGTTAAATACGCAAATCAAAGGGCATTTTTCGTTAAAATTTCTATTTTCAAGGGTTTCTTCTTCATATTTATAACAGCTGTTCTCCTTTATGTATTAATAAAACGAGAAACCGAAAGAAGAATAAAAATATGGAAGTATTTTGCAACATACGATATAATGACGGGAGCCTATAATCGCAATGCCGGACTTGAGATTCTAGAAAAAATATTCGAAAAACATAAGAAGGAAAATAAAGATCTTTCTATCATCTATGCTGACATCAATAACCTTAAACAAGTAAACGATACATTGGGGCATCATGAGGGTGATAGATTAATTATTAATGTCGCAGATGTTTTAAAAAAGAATATAAGAAGTTCAGATTATGTAGTAAGAATAGGTGGAGATGAATTTTTAATAATTCTGCCTAACTGCAACAGTCTAAAGGCAGAAAATATAATAATTAGGATAAAGGAAGCATTAAAAGAGCTCAATTTAAAAAATCAAAAAGTTGATCATAGCGTAAGCTTTGGTGTTGCATCCCTTGAGGATTTTTATAAAACAACCGATGAAATGATCGCCTTTGCAGATATGATGATGTATAAGGATAAAAAAAACTATAAAGAAATCAATCTTCAACCAGCATAAAAAATAGCCGCAAAAGCGGCTATTTTTTAAACCTTTTTTTCTTTGGCCAAATTTCTTTTATTTCGTTTATTAAAGCTAAAACTGCCTCTATTGTTGTAACTAAGTCAATTCCTTCCTTTGAAGCAGCAGCTTCTCCATTTGGATTAAATAGTTTATCTACATAGTCTATCTTTTGTTTTGCTGAAGTTGTTATTTGACTAACATTTTGCAGTGATTCATCTATATTCTTTTTATTGTCTTTTAATATGGAATTTGCACTATCAAGTAACTCGTTTAATTTTTTTAAAGTTTTAACAAGATAAAATGTTATAAATATGAGCAAAACAGCAATTAAAGTTAAAAGTAACCCCTGAGGCGTTATCGTTAGTGTCATAAGTTCACCTCTTATTCATTTGGATTTTCTTCCGTAAAGCCTTCCATATTTTCCTGTGAATATGGCGTTTCCTCTATATTAGCTTCTACGTTTACAGGTTCTTCCTTTTTGGTAAACTTCTCTTCAACCCTTTCCTTAACTAGTTTAGTTGTTTCCTTTATCTTCAAAGCAGCCTTCTTTGATACTTCCTTTACTTCTTCTTTAATTTCTTCCCTTGTTTCCTTTCCTGACTTAGGTGCTGTTAAAATCCCTGAAACTAATCCTACGACGCTTCCTATAGCTGCACCTATAGCTAACCCCTTCTTAAGATTTTCCTTTGCCTTTTTCTTTCCTTTAAAGTCAAAGTCGATTATAACCTTTTTGGACATACCCATCCCTCCTTGTTTAGTTAATTATAGCACTTTATGTAGATATTAGCAATAATTCAAAAATTAATTTATTGATACAATTATAATATTCATCATAATAAAAAGTGTTACAAAAAAGGCAAGCTATCGCTTGCCTATATTGCATTTAGCGCTGCTATATTTAATAGATTCCACGGCTTGTTAAAATGAGGTTGGAAGAAAAAGTCTACAAATGCAAGTTCATCAATCGTCATATCATTTTGAATACATACCGATGCTGTATTCATCATTTGAGTTAAATCAACCTTTGATAGTATTTGGCTGCCAAGAATTCTTTTACTTGTTTTTTCATAAACAACCTTTAAAATTGCCTTTTCATGGGTTGGCATAAATTCTGGCCTATAACTATCCTCAATTAAAACACTTTCTGTTTCAAGTCCATAGTATTTTGCCATGTTTTCTGTAAGTCCTGTTGCAGCTATATTTAAATCATAAATTTTGATTCCTGATGTTCCTTGTGTTCCTAAATATCTTGTTGTTGGCTTAATCAAATTTCTTGCCACAAGAGTTCCCATTCTAACAGCATTGGTTGCAAGAGGAATATATTCATGCTTTTTAATCGGATTGTAAAATACAGCACAGCTATCCCCTGCTGCAAATACATCCTCTTTGCTTGTTCTCATATATTCATCTACTATAATAGCACCATTAGGAAGCATGTTTAATTTTCCTTTAAACAAATCTGTGTTTGGCCTAAACCCAATACATAGGATAACAAGATCAGCATCATATGTTCCCTTATCTGTAACAACCCTTTCTACTCTTCCATTTTCTCCTTCAAATCTAATAACACTTTGAGATAATGCAAGCCTTACTCCATGCTTTTTTAATTCCTCTTCTGCTAAGTCCGTAAATTCTTTGTCTAGATATTTGCTAAGTATTCTGTCTTGGCTGTCAATTAGTGTGACATTTTTTCCATTTGTTTCGAAGGCTTCTGCAAGTTCTACCCCAATATATCCTGCACCAACTACAACTATGTTTTTTGCATCCCTTGATTTTTCTATTATTGTATTTGAGTGATAAAAGTTTTTTGACAGAAGTATATTTTCAAGCTCAATACCCTCTATCTTAGGAACAATAGGCCATGAGCCAGTTGTTATTATTAATTTATCATAGTTATCTTCAAAAGTTTCTCCTGTTTCTAAATTCTTTACTTTCAATGTTTTTTTATCCAAATCCACATCTAAAACTTCATGTTTCATCTTGGTTTCTGCACCAAGCTCCTTTAGTTTTTCCGGCGAACTATAAAAAAGTCCTAATGGGTCTTTAACCACTCCTCCAACATATAAAGCTATGCCGCAGGATAAAAATGATATGTTATCGTTTCTTTCATAAACAGTAATTTTAGCATCTTTGTATAGTTTTGCAGTATTTACTATTGCAGCTGTTCCTGCATGAGTGCATCCTATAACAACTACCTTCATAAAAACTCTCCTTTCATATATTTTTCTATTAATATTATAAATTAATAAATAATAATTATCAATAAACAAATTATATATTTATTGATATTCAAATTTTCGACAATCCTCTTTTAGATTTTGTTAGAGCTCCTTAAGGATTAAAAAAGTATATTACATAATCTCTATTAGAAATGCTTAGCAAAATGAGCAAACGCCAGGGAAATCCTTTGCAGGGCTTATAATAAAAACTTTTTAACAGTCTGTTTATATTTATTAATTAATTTTTGTTATTTTATACAGGTTATTCTTAACTTATTAAAAACAAAATACAAATTAATTTTGACATATACCCTTTTAGGGTATATAATTGATTAATGTATAATTAATCTTAGAAAGGGGATTTATATGTTGATATTAAACTCCAACACTGAAATAAAAGATTTCATATCCTCCAATCAAATGGCAATATTATATTTTACAGTGGAAGGATGCAATGTTTGTAAGGTTTTATTACCTAAAATAGAAGAAATGCTTCAAAAATATCCAAACGTAAAACTTGCAAAAATAGATGTGTCAAAAACCCTTGAAGCCGCTGGTGCTTATTCTGTATTTGCTTATCCAACTATACTTTTATATATAGAAGGAAAAGAATACGCAAGGGAATCAAGATATGTTAGCATAGAAAGTTTTGAGGAAACTATAAAAAAATACTATAATCTGCTTTTTAGTTAAAAAGGCTGCTAAATTGCAGCCCCTTCTTTTTTACCTAGATTTTCTTTTTTATCGTATTTACTTAAAAGATACATAAAAATGCTCGCAGCAGAACTTAAAATAAATATAAGTGGCCAAACATTTCTTACTCCATATTTTTGTATGAATCTTCCCATTATCAATGGGCTAATCCCATGCCCTAAACCTTGAACTATAGACATAAGTGAATTAAACCTTCCTCTATGGGAGGCTGGAGTATGATCTGCAATATAAACTCCCGAATTTGTGGCATGCAGTATTTCCCCAAGCGTCCAAATAAATGTCGACAAAATATAAGGATAGAAACTTACGAAAAAATATTGTATGCCAAAGCCGATTGCAAAAAATATTCCTGCAATCGTTATATTTAATATAGCTTTATTTTTTCTTGTTATGTGAATGATTATCGTTGTAAACGTTATTACAACAGTTGCATTTATTGAATTTATTATGCTCATAAACCTTGCAGCATTTTCGCCGTAAACGTCCTTTAATTGTATCGTCGTTGAAAAGTTAACCTGGGCATAAGAAAAGGCAAAAATTGAAGAAATAAGAGCAAAATATAATAATTCTTTTCTTTCAAATAATACTTTAAAGGTATTGCCTTCCTTTGGTCTTTCCATCTCGTCAAGTTCGTCATGTTTAATTTCAGGTTCCCTTACAAAATACCATATAAAGAACACTGATAAAAATATAGCTACTGCGTTCCCTATAAAAATTAGATTAAAGTAATTTATATATAAAAATCCTGCTATCAACGGACCAACTGCAAATCCAACGTTTATTCCAAGATAAATTAACGAAAATGCTTGTTTTCTGTTTTCTTTGTTTGTAAGGTCCGTTACCATAGCGCTGTTTATAGGCTGTGCAGCACCATTCAAAACTCCAAATAAAATAACAAACCATGGAATTATGGTTTTATCAATAAAGGCACAGGCTAGGATAAAAAGCCCTGCAATAGTCTGGCAAAAAACGAAAATGCTTTTTCTTCCATATTTATCAGCAAGTTTTCCTCCCAAGATTGAACCTGGAAGATATGATGCCGCTGCAAGGCTTATAAATTCCCCCGCAGCCTTCGGCGACATTTTAAGCTTATCGGTTAAGAGCATAGTCATTAATGGGAAGACAAAGTTTCCCATGCTGTTTATAACCCTTGCCAAAAATAAAAAATATATATCCCTCGGAAGTCCTATATATGGTGAAAAAAATTTTTTAAATAAATTCATTTTCAGCCCACCCTTCAAAGCTCTCATTCTTTTCTAAAATCCTTTAACCATTCCCCTTGGTATGTAAGATATCCTTCTTCTCCTTTAAAAATCCCATCGTAAAGAATATTATTGCATAAAAGTTCTATTGTTTTTCCACCTTCAGTTTCAAAGGTTATAGAAAATTTTGTTCTATTTAGGTTACCACTTACATGATAAGGAATATTTACCGTTCTTATCATAAACGTCTTTTTGTCTATAACTTTTGCTCGTATCGTCTTAACTGGTGACAATAAATTTTTTAAATATCTTATTAATATTAAAAAAATAATGATTGCCATCAATATAGTTATTATATATTGAATTACTATTGTAAAAAAATATATTGCCATATAAATCACCTGCTAATTTTTTCATAATATTACTATTCTATATAAGTTTATAAATTCCTTTAAATCGATGTCAAAAAATTTTTACCTTAATATACTAATATAAGAAAGCCTTTGGGGTTGATTAATATGTATTTTAGAAATTTAGTAGTAGGAGTTAATACATTAGTCCCTCTTAAAAATGGGAAATTAACAAGATACATTAATTTCGATAACGCTGCAACCACACCTCCATTTATAAACGTCATGAATGCAATAAATAGTTTTGCCCCATGGTATTCATCTATCCACAGGGGAACAGGGTATAAATCAGTATTTTCAACAGAAATCTATGAATCATCAAGAGAAAAGGTATTAAACTTTATAGGTGGTGATTCAAAACTTGATACCGTAATTTATGTTAGAAATACAACTGAGGCGATAAATAAGTTATCAAACAGATTATGTAAAGATGATAAATGCGTAGTGCTTTCTACATTTATGGAACACCATTCAAATGACCTCCCTTGGAGGGGGAAGTTTAAAGTTGATTATATTGAAACCGATGATTGTGGAAGGCTTTTGCTGGATGATTTAGAAGGTAAACTTAAAAAATACGATGGAAAAGTTAAACTTGTAGCTGTAACTGGAGCTTCAAATGTAACGGGTTATATTAATCCTTATTATGAAATTGCAAAATTAGCACATAAATATGGGGCATTTATTTTAGTGGACGGTGCTCAGCTTATTCCCCACAGAAAATTTGATATGAAATCCCATTCAGATGATGAACATATAGACTTTATAGCCTTTTCTGGACATAAAATGTATGCTCCCTTTGGTGTCGGTGCCCTAATCGGCCCTAAAAGGATTTTTGAAAAGGGGGAACCTGATTTAAAGGGCGGAGGAACCGTTAAGGTTGTTTCACATGATTTTGTAATATGGGAGGATCCACCTTCTAAAGAAGAGGCAGGAACGCCAAATCTTATGGGAGTTGTGGCACTCATTGCTGCAATTGAAACCCTTCAAAATATAGGAATGGATAAAATAGATGAATATGAAGGAACCCTTTTAAAATATGCAAATCATATTTTATCCCAATTTAATGATGTAGAACTTTACTGTCCAGATATTAGTAATAAAGTAGCTATTATTCCCTTTAATATCAAGGGTATATATCATGGCAAAGTTGCAGAAATTCTTTCTGACTATTTTGCAATTGCCGTAAGAAGTGGATGCTTTTGTGCTCAGCCATATATTCAAAGGCTTTTAAGGATAGATAAACAAAAAATACTAAAAATATCCAAAAATCCAGACTCTAAAAGACCAGGAATGGTAAGATTAAGCTTTGGACTTTACAACACCTTCGATGAGATTGATATCCTTGCAAGGGCTATAAGATTCATTATTGCTAATAAATCCTATTTCCAGTCGAATTGAGGGTGATAATATGAAAAACACATGGGTTAGCACAAAAAAGATAATCGCCATAATGCTCACTGGCGTATTTTGCTTTCTTAGTATAAAGGGTGTTATCAGCTCCACAGAATTTCTAACAGTTTTTACTATGATAATTTCCTTTTATTTTGGTCAATCGACTGCAAGGGATACTTTAAAGGATACTAATTTCTTTAAAAATGAAGTTAACGAATCTGTCAATAACACAAATGACATATCTTAATATATTAAATATTTAAGCTAGCCCCATGATTTAGTTTATCATAGGGGCTATTTATTGTTTCCTAATATACACTGTAAACTACCTACATTTATAGAAGTGGGAGACTTCTATCGCTGATTAGGTTAAAGAAACAATTTTTCTCTTTATATCCTTAATACTATGGGAATAATCTCTACATACTTTGGCTTTATACCTCTGTATTTCCATAAGGGTTCTAGTCTATTAATTCTATTGAACAAAATTTTATTTTTTGTTACAATTATTATTGTTAATAAATTAACATTAAATTTTGGAGGGGGTTAAAGTGCTTAGTGTGTATATATGTGTAGGAAGTTCCTGCCACCTTAAAGGTTCCTATCAAATTATGAAAATATTCCAAGAAATAATAAAGGAAAAAAATTTAGAAGAAAAGGTTGAACTTAAAGCGTCCTTTTGCCTTGGTAATTGTATAAATGGTGTTTCAATAAAGGTTAACGATGAGATTTTTGGAGATCTAAAGTCTGAAAATGCTAGAGAAAAATTTGATGAATATATATTAAAGAAGGTTAATAGCAATGATTAACATAATAAAATTTAAAAAAGCAAACTGCAAAAACTGTTACAAATGTATAAGAAGCTGTCCTGTAAAAGCTATATCTTTTAATAATGATCAGGCTCAAGTAATTGAGGATAACTGCATACTTTGCGGAAACTGTCTTAAAGTATGCACTCAGAATGCTAAAAACGTTGCAGATGAAATAGGAAAAGTAAAAGAATTTATAGAAAAAAAGTATCGTGTTTATGCAAGCATTGCACCTTCCTTCCCCTCTGCATTTAAATCCCATAATCCACAAGCGCTGTTTTTTGCCCTTGAAAAACTTGGTTTTTTTCATATAGAAGAAACAGCGATAGGAGCTTTTGCAGTATCAAGAGAATACGAAAAACTTATTAAAAAAAATAATATGAAAAATATTATAACAACAGCATGCCCGGTTGTTGTGTCCCTTGTCGAAAAATATTATCCAAGTGCTATAGAATATCTTGCCCCAGTTGTATCCCCTATGATTGCCCATGCAAAGATGTTAAAGCATACTTATGGAGAAAATATAAAGGTTGTATTTATTGGACCCTGCCTTGCAAAGAAAAAAGAATATATGGATGGAGAGAATGACTATTTAATCGATGGTGTTGTTACCTTCGATGAACTAAAAAAATGGTTTGAAGATGAAGGTATCAATTTGAATGAGTTTCAAGATGAAAATATTAAAAATGATGAAACTCTTATTGAGAGATATTATCCAATAGTTGGGGGTATATTAAAAACTATAGATAAAGAAAGCAGTTACAAATTTTTAAACGTAGATGGTTTGGAAAGCTGCATAGAAACTGTTGATGCAATAGTTAAAGGAAATATTAATGGATATTTTATAGAGATGAACAGCTGTAAGGGTGGATGCATTAACGGTCCATGCAATAATAACAGCAGCTTTATTGAAGCCTATGATGATTTTTTGAATTATGTAGGTAATACAAATACAATAAGCAATTTGAAAGATATTAAAGTTAATGTTGATTTATCAAAGGTTTTTTATAATAAAGAAGTAGAAAATAATATACCTGATGACAAAACCATCAGAAATATATTGAAAAAAATAGGTAAGTTTAAAAAGGAAGATGAACTTAACTGCGGTGCCTGCGGATATTCAAGTTGCAGGGAAAAGGCAATTGCAGTTTATAATAATAAGGCGGACCTTAATATGTGTCTACCTTATATGCGGCAAAAAGCTGAGTCCATATCTAACATAATTATTAACTCTTCTCCTAATGCAATACTTGCTTTAAACAGTGAGCTTTATATTCAGGAGGCTAATAATTCAGTATATAGAATTTTTAATTTAGAAAATATACATTTAGTTAGAAAAAATGTGTTTGAATTCTTTGATTGCCCTGATTTTGCAATTGTAAGGGATACTGGAAAGGACATTTTAAATCAAAAAATTTATTATGATAAGTATGATGTTACTGTAGAACAATCGGTAATATATGCAAAGGACCATGATGTAATCATAGTAATAATGAAGGATATAACAAAAGAAGAAAAAAATCAAGAACAATTGAATAAAGTTAGAAAAGAAACTATTGAAATTGCACAAAGAGTTATTGAAAAACAAATGAGAGTTGCACAAGAAATTGCAAGTCTTCTTGGAGAGACTACAGCAGAGACAAAAGTAGCATTAACTAAACTAAAGGACACAATGGTAGCAAAGATGGGTGAAGACAAATGAACTTTTTTGTAGATGCAGATTATGAGAGTCTTAACAAATATAATGAGGAGCTCTGCGGAGATAAGGTTGAAATCATAAGAAGCAAAGAATCAGTTATTGTAGTTCTTGCTGATGGGCTTGGAAGTGGAGTTAAGGCTAATATACTTTCAACTATGACTAGCAAAATAATAGGAACTATGCTCTCTATGGGCTCAAGTATAGATGAAGCAGTAGAAACTATAGCAAAAACTCTTCCTGTATGCAAGGAAAGAGGTATTGCCTACTCTACCTTTTCTATACTTGAGATATTCAGCAATGGGGACGGGTATATTGTAGAGTTTGACAATCCTTCAATTATAAGGCTTAAAAATGGGAAGTATGCACCTTTTATTAAACATGAAAGAAACATATATGATAAAAAAATATATGAAACCAAATTTAAAATAGATCTAGATGATACATTTATTATGATGAGCGATGGAGCAGTTCATGCAGGAATAGGGCAGATGCTGAACTTAGGATGGCAGTGGGAAAATATTAAAGAATATACAGAAAGAATATATAAAAAGGAACTACCTGCTAAAAACTTTACAAGGTTATTAGTTAATGTCTGTGACAATCTTTATGGACAAAAACCCGGAGATGATACTACAGTTGTTGTTGTAAGAATTAGAAATCCTCAAACCATTAATGTATTAATAGGTCCTCCTGTTGATAAAAATCTGGATGAATATGTTATTAAAAAGTTTATCGATAGCAAAGGTAAAAAGATTGTATGTGGAGGCACTACATCTCAAATAGTCTGCAGGGTTTTAAATAAAGAACTTAAGGTTAATTTTAACTACGTTGATCCTTCGATTCCTCCAGCTGCAGAGATTGATGGTATAGATTTAACATGCGAAGGTGTTCTTACTATGAGTAAAGCAGTTGAACTTGTAAAAATGTATATTTCATCAAAAGATACTTCAACAAATTTGTATTATCTTAATAAAAATGACGCTTCTTCAAAACTATCTAAAATGTTGATAGAAGAGGCTACTAATATACATTTTTTCGTTGGAAGGGCAATTAATCCTGCCCATCAAAATCCTGAATTTCCTCTCGATTTAGGATTAAAATTAAAGCTTGTTGATAATATGGCTGAATATTTAAAGTTTCTTGGAAAAGAAGTTACAGTAGAATATTTTTAAAAATTTATACATTCAAAATTGTTTTATTTATTAATACTAGTCATCTTTTTATTAATAGTGACATTTAAAAACCTCCTTCTTGGTTTATATTTCAATTCCTACCAAGAAAGAGGTTTATAATTTATTCATACAACATAGTTTGTATAAATAAATTAAATTATGGTAAATGTCTAATCCCTGTAAACAAGATTATATTGATTATTATTCCTCTTATAAATTGCATCCACTTCTTCTATTATAAAACCTGTTATATCTTCTTCATATTCAAAGGCTGCTGAGATGCCACAACTTGAACTTAAAACCCTTGGAGTTGGCATAAGCTTTACATCTATGCCTTTGTCCCTTAGAAACCTTTGAAACTTAAATGCTCCGTTTTGTGTGTAGAAAGTTACTATATATTGCATCTTGTCACCTACTTAAAGTTAAAAGTATTCCCTCATCATTTTCTACAACTTCAACATTATATCCGCTATTTTTAGCAAATCTTTTTATGTTTTCCCTTGCTGTTGCATTGTCAACCAAAACCTTAACTCCATCAGGCGAAGCTTCAATGGCCTTCTTTGTCAAAAGAACAGGCTCTGGGCAGGATCTTCCCCTTGCATCAACTAAATTACCCTTCAACTTTAACTCCCCCTTTAACTTTAACATTAACTTCCCTTTCTATGTTAAAGTATCCTATAAGTGCAACTATTATAAACCCTATAATAACCGCAATTTTCCCGTTTGGAGTAGGTCCATCTGGAGTTGAAGCAAGCTTAAAGTTATGGGCAAAGGCTGCTCCAACAAGCATTCCAAGAACTGTAATAGCAGAATCTATATTGCCTTCTCCTGCTAATATAAGTTGTCTTAATGGGCATCCACCAAGTAAAACTGATCCAAAACCTGCAAGTCCCATTCCAAGGAAGTTCCATAAAGCATCATTATGGGCAACAGGCTGCTTTACAAAACCTAATGTAAACTTTCCAATAGCAATATTGCCCAATAGTGCAGCAACAAAGATTGCAATAAATCCTGAAATTAAATACCAGTCTTTAAATAATATAAGGTCCCTTATTCCTCCAACCATACACATTCTTGTTCTTTGGGCAAACCCTCCAACTATAAGTCCAGCAACCAAAGCTAAAAATATTGGTGCATGCATAGAGCCTGGTCCCTTTTGACTAAAGAATATAAAGGTTGGCGCTGCTAAAAGCAATACTAATAAACCTATGTTAATTGCTGGTAATAAAAATCCTTCTGCTTTGTTTAAAGTATATGTTCTTTTTAATGTAAATCCTTTGTTTAAGAATATTATTCCAATATATATGCCTGCTGCAAAGCCTATAAGACCAACAACTGCATTTAAGTCTCCCCCTGCGATTCTTAAAACCATCCTTAATGGGCAACCTAAAAACATTAACGCACCTATCATAACTATAAAACCAAGAACAAATCTTACAAGTGGTGACGAGCCTCCCCTTGCATTAAATTCCTTTTTCCCATAGGACATCAAGAAGGCTCCTAAAACAATCCCTATAATTTCTGGTCTTATATACTGAACAAGTTCTGCCCTATGAAGTCCAAGCCCTCCCGCGATATCCCTTATAAAGCAGGCAATACAGATACCCATATTTACTGGATTGCCAAACTTTACAAGTAATACTGCTAAAAGTCCCACAATAAGACCATTGATAATGATTAACCTTTTATCCTGCATAACCATCCCCCTTTTTTATATTTTCAATTTAATTATATGGTAATAGATAAAACATTAAAAATCGTTAATTTTTATGAATATTAAGATAATTATTTATTTTATTGATAAAGTCTCAAATTGTTTGTAAAAATAAAATTTGTCCCCTTAGAGTTTTGTGCCTCTAAGGGGACAATAATTTTTACGTTTTATTTCCAACTTAAATTAAACCAATAATTACCTGAACCTTTATATGAGTATACTTTTATCTTGTAGGTTCCCGTTTTAGTGGGTAAATATCTAATTTGTTCTTGTCTTGCTGTTCCTTCTGATTTTGCTACAAGAGTTCCATTTGGATCATATAGATAAATATCAAAATCTATGCTTGTGGTATAATTTGAAATGATAAATGTTATTCCAACAGGCTTAGTTGTATCAGTTACATTAAATTGCCACCAATCAGTATTACCAGTTCCTGTTAAGCTGTCCTGAACAAATGTAAATCCAATGTTATCTGAGAAACTTCCACTAAAGCCTCCCGCCTGCTTTATACAATTATAAGGCAGTGCAATACCGTAGCCAAAATCTATATCTTTCCCAGATGGTCCAAAATCCTTTAAGTTTGAACTGGAATAAAGAATATTCTTAACTTGCGAATCTGTGAGTGAATAATTAGCATCTAGCATTAATGCTATAACCCCAGATATAAATGGCGTTGCCATCGATGTTCCACTATAGGTTACATAACTACTTGTTGTTCCTGCCTTTGCAGCCGTTATATTGCTTCCCGGTGCAGTTATATCAGGCTTTATTCGTCCATCTGCTGTCGGTCCTCTATTTGAAAATTCGGATAATACCCATCCCTTTTCTCCTGGATCATATACTGAACCTACAGTAATAGCATTTGCTGCAGCTGCAGGGGAACCTATAGTATAAGTTCCAGGCCCTTCATTACCAGCTGCAACAACCATTATGATTCCATTATTGACTGCATTATTTACTGCAACAGAAAGGCTATCCGTTCCATCAGAAGAGCCTGCTGCACCAAGGCTCATGTTCCCAATTCTTATATTATAGGTGTTTTTATTTTGTATCATCCAATTTATTCCTGATATAATACCACTTGTTGTTCCTGAACCAGAGGAATTTAAAACTTTAATACCTACCAGTGCTGCACCTGGTGCAACTCCCTTATAATTTGCATTACCCTCTCCTGTTCCCGCTGCAATACTTGCAACATGTGTTCCATGTCCATTATCATCATAAGGAGTAGTTCTCCCATTTATTACATCATACCAACCTATAACCTTTCCTCCATCTAAATCGACATGATTTGCATAAATGCCAGAGTCTATAATTGCTATAACTACATCGTTTTTAGAATAAGATGTTTTATTCCCATCTCTATCTCCATCAACTCCAAAATCAACTCGTGCATTATTAACTCCAGTCCATTGGGAAGAAGTATCAAGATATGCTTTTACTTCTCTATCTAGTTCTATCCTCTCAACAAATGGTATTTTTGAAAGCGCTTTAACTTGTGCCTTTGTCATTACAGCAGAAAATCCATTTAGAGCATGCTGCCATCTATCCTTCTCTTTAAACTTACCTACTTTATTCGCAATTTCATTTAGAACTTTATCTGAAGGATGCTCCTTTAATCTAACAATTACTGAAACTTCATCTGTTTCATTTAATTTAACCAAATCATCAAGGTCATCAGATATTTTGTTTCCATCCTTGTCTCCAAAAAATGGAGTTTTTTCGTTTAAATTAGTATTATCAATTTGTTTATCTACAATTTCTCCTGATTGTAACTCAACGGGTGTGCTTTGAATTACTTCACCTTCAGTTGCCTTTACAAAACTAGGTAAAAATAACATAAGCAAAAAAATTACCGTCAATAATGCTGATATCCTTCTTTTTTTCATCCAAACACTCCTTTATTAAAATTTATTCCAATTTACAATATATGTAAGTCAAAATGCATTTAGACCAACTTTCTTTTAAACAAAAAAAAGCTATGGCAAAGGCCATAGCAAATCACATAGCAATCTTATCAACAATTGCATGCTGTGTGGTCAAGTTTTGATTTAGAATCTCATATAATCTTTCCAATCTATCTTTATCAAGGGGAGGAACATTTTCTAATCTATATTTAATATTCATTTCCTTATACTTGTTAACACCGTGAACATGATAAGGCAAAAGCTCAATCTTTTCTACATTAGGGATTGTATTTATGAATTTTGCAAGTTTTTTGATGTGCTCCTCGCCATCCGTTATTCCTGGAACTACTACATGTCTTATCCAAAGCTTTGTTCCATCTCTTTTGACAGCATTTAAAAATTCAAAAAATCCGTGCCTATCTGCTCCTGTAAGCTTTTTGTGTTCTATATCGTCTATGTGCTTAACATCAAGGAGCACAAGGTCTGTCCATTTTAATATTTCATCATATTTTCCTATTCCATAACCTGATGTATCAAGGGCAGTATGAATTCCCTCCTGTTTACATCTTTTAAAAAAATCTATTACAAATTCCGGCTGCAGGAGGGGATCTCCTCCAGAGAGGGTAACCCCTCCCTTTGACCTTTGAAAATATATTTTATACCTTTTTACTTTATTTATAAGCTCATCAACGGTCATTTCTTGTCCGCCCTTTATATCCCATGTATCTGGGTTATGGCAGTAGGCACATCTTAATTTACACCCTTGCATAAACACTACAACCCTAATACCAGGTCCATCGACTAATCCCATTGTCTCTATAGAATGAACTCTTGCCTTTATCATAAGTTACACCCTTTCATGAAAGGTTCTCTTAATTACTTCAAGCTGCTGCTCCCTTGTTAATCTTGCAAAGTTTACAGCATATCCCGAAACTCTAATTGTAAGAGATGGATATTTTTCAGGATGTTCCATAGCATCCTCAAGCATTTCTCTATTTAACACATTAACATTTAAGTGGTGGGCACCTTGTCCAAAGTATCCATCCATTATAGCAACAAGATTGCTAATTCTATCCTCCATATTCTTTCCAAGGGCATCTGGAAGGATTGAGAAGGTATTTGAAACTCCATCCATGCATGATGAATATGGTATCTTTGCGACTGAGTTTAGTGAAGCCAAAGCACCGTTTATATCCCTTCCATGCATTGGGTTTGCCCCTGGTGCAAATGGTTCGCCCTGCTTTCTTCCATCAGGAGTTGAACCAGTTTTTTTACCATAAACTACATTTGAAGTTATAGTTAATACAGATAAAGTATGGATTGCATCCCTATATGTCTTGTGCTTTCTTAATTCATTTATAAACTTTTCAACAATTTCAACTGCAATTTTATCAACTCTGTCATCGTCATTGCCGAATTTTGGATAGTCACCTTCTATTTCAAAATCGACAGCAACTCCATCTTCCCTTATTGGTTTTACCCTTGCATATTTTATTGCACTTAATGAATCAACTGCAACTGAAAGCCCTGCAATTCCAAAGGCCATAAGCCTTTCAACATTTGTATCATGTAGTGCAAGCTGCAAAGATTCATAGGCATATTTATCGTGCATGTAGTGAATTACATTCATTGTATTTACATAAAGTTCTGCAAGCCAAGCCATCATTTTTTCAAATTTTTGCATTACATCATCATAATTTAAATATTCACCCTCAGGAAGTTCTACCTTGGGTCCAACTTGTTCTTTTAAGACTTCATCCTTTCCACCATTTATTGCATATAAAAGTGCCTTTGCAAGATTTGCTCTTGCTCCAAAGAACTGCATTTGCTTTCCTACCTTCATTGCAGACACGCAGCAAGCTATAGCGTAATCATCGCCAAATATAGGTCTCATTACATCATCATTTTCATACTGAACAGAATCCGTCTTTATTGAAATCTCAGCACAGAACTTTTTAAAGTTTTCAGGAAGATCAACTGACCATAAAACAGTCATATTTGGTTCTGGTGCAGGTCCTAAATTTATCAATGTATTGAGGAATCTAAAGCTCGTCTTTGTAACTAAAGTTCTTCCATCAAGGCCCATCCCTCCGATTGCTTCTGTAACCCAAGTAGGATCCCCTGCAAATAGTTCGTTGTATTCAGGTGTTCTTAAGTGTCTTGCTAGTCTTAGCTTAATAACAAATTGGTCAATTAGCTCCTGAGCTTCTTCTTCTGTTATTGCCCCGTTTCTTAAATCTCTTTCAATATATATATCAAGGAATGTCGAAACTCTTCCTAAGGACATTGCAGCTCCGTTTTGCTGCTTTATTGCTGCAAGATATGCAAAATATAGCCATTGAACAGCCTCTTTAGCATCCTTTGCAGGTCTTGATATATCATATCCGTAGGATTGAGCCATTTCTTTTAATTCTTCCAATGCCTTAATTTGTTCCGTTAATTCTTCTCTAAGTCTTATAACATCATCCGTCATTGCACCATTTAAATTTCTTTTATCTTCCTTTTTCTTTTCAATTAAAAAGTCCGCACCATATAAGGGTAGTCTTCTGTAATCCCCTATAATTCTTCCTCTACCATAGGCATCTGGAAGCCCTGTTATTACTCCTGTTTTTCTAGCAAGCTTCATCTCATCTGTATAAGCATCAAAAACACCTTGATTGTGGGTTTTTCTATATTTGGTAAATATTTCAACCATATTTGGATTAACTTCATAACCATAGACCCTTGCAGCATTAACTGCCATTCTAATTCCACCCCATGGATTTACAATTCTCTTAAGGGGTGCATCAGTTTGAAAGCCTACTATAACTTCATTTTCCTTATCTAAGTAGCCAGGTTTATATGCATTTATTCCTGAAACTGTATCAGTATCTAAATCGATTATCCCCTTTTTGATCTCTTCTAAAAGAAGCTGCTTTGCCTTGTCCCAAACTTTGTTAGTTCTTTCCGTCGGTCCTACAAGGAAGGATGAATCTCCCTCGTAAGGGGTGTAGTTCTTTTGAATAAAATCCCTAACATCTATATCTTCAGTCCATTTGCCTGCAACAAATCCATTCCATTCTGCAAACCTCATAATAAAACCTCCTATTAAATAATAATTCTTATCCGCATTCTTATTATATTATATTTTTTATTCTGTTGCAATACTTTTTTCTTTGATTTTCAACATTTTGTATTGCTGTTATATTATTTTAATTCATCTGTTATACTATTAACAAGTTAAAATATTCTAAATAATCTGATTATACTCAATAATAAAAAACACCTTAAATGTTAGAATTTAATTCTAACATTTAAGGTGAATGTCTTCTTATATGAAAATTTTATTCATACCTTAACGCCTCAATTGGATCAAGCTTTGATGCTTTATTTGCTGGATATATTCCAAAAAATATTCCAACGGCGCTTGAGAAGGAAAATGCAATAAGAACTGTTGTAATACTAACCTTTGGTGCAATGTTTAAAAAGCTTCCAATAGCAAAGGCTGCAAGTATTCCAAGCATCATACCGATTATTCCCCCTATTAGGGATATTATGAGGGACTCTATTAAAAACTGAATAAGTATATCCCTTCTTCTTGCACCTATTGCCTTTCTTATTCCTATCTCCCTCGTCCTTTCTGTTACTGATACCAGCATTATGTTCATAACTCCTATTCCACCCACTAATAAAGAAATCCCTGCAATTGCTCCAATTACTGCAGTAAATATTCCAAGTATCCTGTTAACCTGGTCAAGCTGTTTAACTAAATTTTCTGCTTTATATTTGTCCTTATTATGGTGAACCGATTCTAAAAGCCTTATAATATTTTTAGCAACTAAATCGCTATCCTTTGTGTTTTCAAGCAGAACCTCTATTTGATTTATGTTAAAAGTCTTTTCAAATATAGATTCTGAAACAGTTATGGGAATGTAGCAAAATATAGGCATATTTTCTGCAAAGCTTGCGGCAAGTGCTCCGTTTTCGTTTTTGTAAACTCCCACTATAAGTGCCCTTATTAGCTTTTCGTTGTTACCAATTTTAATCGTCTTACCAACGCAATCCTCGTAACCGAACAATTTCTTTGCACTTATGTTGTCGATAACCACAACAGCTTTTTTGGCTAAAACATCCTTTTCCGAAAGGAATCTTCCATAAAGTATATCAAGCTTATATATCTTATTAAAATCACTATTGGTTCCCATAAACACTGCCCTTTTTTGGCTTTTTTCCGTTTTTATAAGCCCAATCTGCTGAAAAAATGGAGCAGCATTTTTAACTTCCTTAATTCTTGTCTTAACAAGCTCAACATCTTTTGTGGTAAAATAATCTTTTTTAGTAAGGGACTTATTATTATCTACCTTTATTTCAACTATATTTACACCAATCTTTTCAAACTCACCAGTTATTGCACTTTGTCCACCTTGACCGATTGATACGATTGTAATAACGCTGGAAATGCCAATTATTATCCCAAGCATTGTAAGAAAAGATCTTAATTTATTGGCAAAAATTGACCCTATTGCAACCTTAAAGCTCTCATATATGTTCATAATACCACCACCTAATAGACAACCCTATTTTGAACTAATTTATCCTCAACTATCCTTCCATCCCTTATTCTAACTTCCCTCTTAGTATGCTGTGCAATATCCCTTTCGTGGGTAACCATTATAATAGTCGCCCCTTCATCATTTAAACTTTGAAATATCTTCATAACTTCAATACTGGATTGAGTGTCAAGATTCCCTGTAGGCTCATCCGCCATTATTATAGAAGGATTTAGGACAATTGCCCTTGCTATCGCAACCCTTTGCTTTTGTCCTCCTGAAAGTTCATTCGGTTTATGATGCAGTCTATCGGAAAGTCCTACCTTATCAAGAGCCTCCTTTGCCATCTTTATCCTTTTGGAATAGGAAATTCCTGCATATATCAAAGGAAGCTCAACGTTTTCTAAAGCAGATAATCTAGGCAAAAGGTTAAAGGCTTGAAAAACAAAACCTATTTCCCTATTTCTTATCCTCGCAAGCTCATCATCGCTTAAAGAGGATACATCAACATCCTTTAAAAAATACTTTCCCTTTGTTGGTCTATCTAAGCATCCTAAAATATTCATAAGGGTGGATTTACCGGAACCTGATGGTCCAACTATTGATATATATTCTCCCTTTTTCACCTCAAGGTTTACTTCCCTTAAGGCCTCAAACTCAATTTTGCCAGTTGAATATACTTTAACTAAATTTTCAAGCCTTATCATTCTTTCACTTCCTTTTCAAAAACCTTTGCACCATTTGTAAGGGTTGAAGGTGGATTTAAGATAACTTTATTCCCTTCTTTAAGTCCCTCTACAACTTCAACTTCAACATCTGATGTAAATCCAGTTTTTATCTTTACTTTATTTGCTATTCCGTTTTCCACAACATATACATATTCATTCCCATATTTATCTGTAATTACAGCTTCAGCAGGAACCTTTAATGCATTATCCTTTCTTCCAAGAATTATATCAACATCAACATCAAATCCTGACTTTAAGTTTTCATCCTGGTTTAATATCTTTACATAAGCTTTAATTACTGTATCTACTCCCTGCATTGATTGGACCTTTGTTGCAACAGGACTTATATAATCTAATGTCCCCTTATATGATTTATCATAAAATTTTACAATCACCTGTTGACCCTTTTTAAGATTTACAATATCATATTGATTTACATTTAAAGCAACATTTAAACTGCTTACATCTTCAACAGTTACAATAAGGCCTTGAGCCATCGCACCTTCCTTTGCATTTAAAAATGTTACAACTCCGTCTATATCACTTACTATAAATTTTTGCTGTTTCTTTATATTTTCTTTTATACTTAAAACATTTAATCTTGCTATTTCAACCTGTTTTTCTTGAATTTTAATTTGGTTGTCTAAATTTTGCCCTTGCTGAGTTTGTATATTCTGCCCTTGCATAGATGTATTTAACTTTTCTTTTTGTTCCTTTAAACTTTCAAGTTGAAGTTTTGCTATTTCATACTGATTTTCTGCAATTTTTAATTGATTTGTAAGGTCTTGAACTTCAAAATCAACAAGTTTTTGTCCCTTTTTAACCTTTTCCCCTTCTTTAACGTAAACTTTAACTACTTTATTGCCAAAGCCATAGTATTCCTTTTTATTTTTCGATTCGACTATTCCATTAGTAGAAT
This sequence comes from Caloramator sp. CAR-1, assembly GCF_030546345.1. NCBI lineage: Bacteria > Bacillati > Bacillota > Clostridia > Eubacteriales > Clostridiaceae > Caloramator > Caloramator sp. CAR-1. The sequence goes on along the minus strand of NZ_JAUONW010000018.1, from coordinate 45,073 downwards.
AAAGTGAAATTAGTTCTCCCCTTTTTACAGTATCCGTTGTAACCTCTGTCCCTTTTTTGATTCTTCTACTTAAACCAAGTAATATTAATGAAAAAGCTGCCACTATAATTAGCAAAATAGATATTACTTTAACCGACTTTTTCATCTTATCACCCCTAATCATTTTTAATTATTTCATCAAGTTTTTTAAGCCCCTTTATTATTATTTCAAAATCTTCAGCCGAAATATCCTTTAGGACATACTCTAAAAATTCCTTAAATTTATTTTCAATATTTCTTTTTTCCAATTCAGCCTTTTCCGTTGGAATTATTATTACCCGTCTTCTATCATCTTTATCTTGAATTCTTTTAACATAGCCTTCCATCTCAAGCTCATCAATAATTCCACAAACTGTGCTGTTTGCAAGGCCAACTAATGAGCTTAATTCCTTTAAAGTCATTGGAGGGCTATTCATTATATGAAACATTACCTTCATAGCCGACTGACTTTTATTTTTGCATTTAAATGGAGGGCTAAATTTAGAAGCCCTCTTTACCTTCTTATTTATTGATGTTAAAACTTCAAGAATTTCTAATGCCTTACTGCTATTCATAACAACACCTTCGCCTTCGAATAATTCGATTACGAATTAATTTTACAACTTTTTCAAATTTACTTCAATAAGATACTATTCGGATTTTCGAATTATTAATTCCTTAATTCAGCATCATTTACTTCTAAAACTCATGTAAAATATTTTCTATCTATTGTTGAATTTGATAGTATTTGTTTTTTCTATACGTTATAAATTAAATTTCAGTTTATAATTATCATGTAAAATAAATGAAAAGGATGATTTTATGAAAACTAATATTTCTACTAAGATTATTCAAATAGCCAAAAAATACCATGAGGTATGTAAAGGATGTAATATATGCACAAATGGCTGCATATTACTAAAGGACTATGTAAAACATCCTAAAGAATTTTTAAAAAGTTTATACGAAGAAAAAAACATAGATAATAAACTTCCCTATTATTGTTTCTCCTGTAATGTTTGTAAAAATTTATGCCCAAATGAAGTTGATTTTAATAAACTTTTCATGGAAGCCAAAAAAGAAATATCAAGAGGTAAAAAAAGCCCCCACAAAAAACATTTTATAATACGCAATCATCAAAGGTTATCTAGTTCTAAAATTTTTTCTACTATAAAAGGGAAATCGGCAGTTGGATTTATGCCTGGATGCAGCCTTTCTTCCTTTGATCCGAACCTTGTTATTAAAATACATGATTTATTAAAAATCAAATATCAAAATTTATCATTAATTTTAAAATGCTGTGGTAATCCGTCCTATTCAATTGGTGAAATGGAAAGGTTTAATAGAATGTATAATTCATTAAAATCTTCATTAGAGGAAAACGGTATTGAACACGTTATAACAGCCTGTCAATCCTGCTATAAAACTATGAAAGAAAACTCTCCAAAATTAAAGGTAACTTCTCTTTGGGAGGAACTAAAAAGCTTTAACCTTCCAAAACTTAACACAAAGGATGAATTTTTTATATTCGACTCATGTTCTGCTGATGAAAATATAAAAAAAAGTATAAGGGAGATTGCTAAAAAGCTAAATATCAAAATTGAAAACAATGAAGTATTGACAAATTCAAAGTGCTGTGGGCTTGGTGGATGCGTTCATGCCATAAACAGCGACATTTTTAAATCTAATCTAAAGGAACATGAAGAAAATATTAAATCCGAAAAGGTGCTTACCTATTGTGCTGGATGCAGGGATGCACTATCAAATGTAAAGGATGCATTTCATATCTTAGAGCTTATTTTCAATAGCGATAATCTAAAGCCTAAGGCACCGACTAAAACCTCAAAGGCCTGGTTAAATAGATTAAAATTAAAAGCCCGTTAAGGGCTTTTAAAATTCCATTTTATTCCTTTACACTTCCTATTGTTAAACCACCAATTAAATACTTTGATAAATAAGCAAAAATTATCATAACGGGAATAGCTGTTAAAATTGCTGCAGCAGAATAAACTCCCCATTCTGTATTGTATTGCCCCTGAAGCGTTACAAGACCAAGGGGAAGAGTATACATTTTTTCATTATGACTAAAAAATATCCTTAAGATTTATATCCAACTCCTCAAATAAAATTGATTTTGCTATATCATCACCTTTATATACCCCAACTTGTTCATAAAAGCCTTCTTCATTTAACATATTAATCTCAATAGTTTTAAATTTTGGATTAATAAGCCAATACTCTTTTACTCCATATCTCATATACAAATTAAATTTTCTAATCCTATCATGAGATGTGTTTGATGGAGACATAACTTCAACTATTAAATCCGGAGCTCCAACGTATTTATTTTCCTTTATGCCATCTTTATTACATATAACCATCAAATCGGGTTGGACTTGATGGATGTTTTTATCATCCTCCTTTGATAATACTACATCAAAAGGAGCAATAAAAACTTCACATTCTTTACCCTTAAAAAACAAATTAAACTCTGTAGCTAAATTAAGTAAAGTCCTTTGATGTTCAGCTGATGGTGAAGATAAAAGATAGACTTCTCCATCTATATATTCTAATAAATCATCTCCATTATCTAACTTTAAAAATTCATCATAAGTAATCTTTCTATATTGAGGCAGCATTCTAACACCTCCAAAGGTGATATTAAAATCTTCTTTTTATAATTATATTATTACTAATTTTTACAAGTCAAACACAAAAAGAGGTGCACACGCACCTCTTTATAAACACATAGCTAAGTTTTCGTCTTTAACAGGCCTAAACTCTAAAAGCTCAAAGGCTTTTTTAACATGGTCATTTTTCATAAAGGTATTCCACACAAACCCTGTTATATAGTTTTCTATCATAATTAGAGTTATTCCTTTATCTATACCAACATAGTCTTCAGAAACCCAATAGCCCTTTTCTAAGTTAAAGGCATCTTTAAAGCCGTATTCCCCAAATATTCCCTTAATATTTTTATAGTAATATTCAAGGGCATCCATAGATTCCTTTGGAGTAAAAACAATAGAACCTGCAGCACCACATGGTGGAACCGTCCCATCTACTATATTCTCATTATTAAAAAGTCCTGAAGGAAGGGCACCATATCTACCCTCATACCCCTTTGGGCCATCACAGGCAGTAAGCCCCCATGAATTTTCATTAAAACCCTTAAATTTGTCCTTATTATCGATACAAAATTGTCTGTTTGCAAGGGTTGCCAATATAGAATTTTCAAACCAGTCAATACCTTTTCTATCTACTTTACCCCTAAAATCAAACCAGGCATGGGAAAATTGGTAGGTAAATATTGACCCAAGCCATGAATTTATAAATCTATATCCTTTATATTCAGCATAATTTCTAAAAAAGCTGTAATAAACTTCCTTATCGACAGGATGCGTAGGAGATGCTACTGCTAAAAAATATAACATTAGCTGTTCGGCATAGAAATCCCAATATCCTTCAAAGCCCTTTTCCGGGGTATAACCCATATAAAACCAGTTTTTATCCTTATCCAAATACCAGTTCCAATCGATTTCTTCATATAATTTATTTGCCTTTTTCTTTATTTCACCACCAAAAAACTCTCCAGCAAAAATAGCACCGCAAATGGCAATCGCTGTGTCTATAATTGAAACCTCACAGTTCCATATTCTTTCCCCCGTGTATATATCCATAAAATGATAGAAAAATCCATTAACTCTATCTAAATTAAGTAGAGTATCAAGGGTGCCGTTAACCCTTTCATATCCTTCTTCAAAGGATATCCATCCTCTTTTTATCCCTATAGGAATTGCAGTAAGTCCAAAGCCAACTGCAGCGATGCTTGCAACATTTGGATTTGAAGGTGCTCTGTCCCTAATAAGTCCATATCCCTTTGAATTTTTATCTATATTTGCTTCCTTCCAAAAATATTTAAAGGATCCTAACATCTCTTGATTTAAGATGAATTCCTTGATATTCATCGACTATCCCCCCATCCTAAAGCCGCAAATATACCATTATATTATATAACTTTAGTTTACATAAATCTATAAAATATTTTTGGCTACGATGCTTTTAATTACCAAAAAAGCTGCTACAAGTTTGTAGCAGCTAAACTGTTTAGTAGTATTATATCCTTTGGAGTTGTAACTTTAATGTTTTCATAGCTCCCTTCAATTATCTTTACCTTATAGCCTATTTTTTCAACAAGCTGGGTGTCGTCGGTTGCAATTATGTTATTTTCTATGGCATATTCGTGGGCCTTTAATATTAAGTCATATCTAAAGCTCTGAGGGGTTTGAATGGCGTATAATTTTTTTCTTTCAAGGGTTTCAACAGAATATCCATCCTCAACTATCTTTATAGTATCAATAACAGGAACTGCAACTGTTGTAGCCCCAAAGGATTTTGCAGCTTCTATGGATCTTTTTATTATGTCATCATCTATATTTGGCCTTGCACCATCATGGATTAAAACAATTTCTGGATTATTACAAGCTATAAGTCCATTGTAAACTGAGTTTTGCCTTTCAATGCCGCCCTCCGTAATTTTAACCTTTTTAAAGCAATATTTATCTAATATATTAATTTTAAAATAATCAACCTCATCCTTTGCGACAACAGCAATTATCTCATCCACATAATTTGATTTTTCAAATTTTTCAAGGGTTATTGCTATAATTTCCTTGTTATTAACCTTTGCATAGAGCTTATTAAATCCAAGCCCCATCCTTTTACCCTTTCCTGCTGCAACTACTATAGCCGATATCAAAATATCACCTCTTATGACGCATTCTTAAGTTTTGCAAATATCATTCTTCCTGCTGCAGTCTGCAGAACAGACGTTACAACAACATCAACAACTTCACCGACGTATCTTTTACCGCCTTCAACAACGATCATTGTTCCATCGTCAAGGTAAGCAACACCCTGTCCTGCTTCTTTACCATCCTTTATAATATGGATGTTCATCTCCTCGCCTGGAATTACAATAGGCTTTACTGCATTTGCAAGCTCATTTATGTTAAGGACAGGAACCCCTTGAACTTCAGCAACTTTGTTTAAATTAAAATCGTTGGTTATTATCTTTCCATTGTATATTTGGCAAAGCTTTAAAAGTTTGCTGTCAACCTCTTGAATATTATCAAAGTTTTTCTCAACTATTTCAACGGTTAAAGGTATCTCCTTTTGAATTAAATTTAGAATATCAAGCCCCCTTCTTCCCCTTGCCCTTTTTAAATTATCGGAGGAATCGGCGATATGCCTTAACTCCTCAAGAACAAAGGAAGGTATTAAAATGGGACCTTCTAAAAATCCTGTTTTTAGAATATCCAGTATTCTTCCGTCGATTATAACGCTAGTATCTAGTATCTTTGGCTGAGATATGCCAACCTTTTCTCCCTTTCTTTTTTCCTTCCCAAACCTCTTTAAAAATGTAAATACATTATAAAGTTCTTCCTTTTTCTTTAATGTTATGTCAATTCCTAACGTTGCAAATACAATATTTACAATAAAAGCTAAGGAACTTCCTATAGCAGATAAAATGGTATTGCCAGTTAAAAATCTTGCAATAGGCGAAATTAATAGATTTGCAATTATAAGTCCTATAATAAGTCCTAAAACGGCAAGTATAATATCGTTTGTTGGTATCTTTTGTATTGCATTTTCCAGGATTTCTGTAATCTTAAAAATAAGTCGAATTAAATAAGGGGATAAAATATAAAAAATAAGACCTAATAAAATAATACAAACTGCTATGAATCCAAAATAATAAATGTTGTTTCTTGACACGAGAGCATTTACGGCATTAACCTTAATAAGTATTTCAGATGCAGCATATCCTAAAACTAACCCAACTACTGTCAAGAACCACCTAAAAATCCTTTCTAACATCAATTCACCTCCTACAAAATATCCCAGTATATTATATACTAATATACCGTATCAATCAAAGTTTTTCAACACAAAAAAATATGACAATTTTTTAATTTGCAAAATCAAGCTTTTAAATTTTCAAGAATAAATTTTTTTGTTTCTTTAAAGTCCCTTTGAAGAACAAGACAAATTTCACTGCAGAAGGTATTTAATATTTTTTCAAAGTTATTCTTATCAAAATTTGAAGGTTTTTTTCTTTTAAAATTCATATCCATGCATTTTATAAGTTTTGCCATCTCTATCGGATCTGCTTTTTCTAAAGTAGATTTATAAAGCTTATATCTATCGATGCATTTGTTAGGTAGATCCCCTTTAAACTCCTTTAATATTCTTAAACAATCTTCTAATTTTACCCTTTCAATTACTCCTCTAATTTTATTTTTTTCATCAACGGGAAGATAAATACATATATTATCAATTACAAGTTTTATTTCATAGTATCTCTTTCTAATTCCGTTAACATTTTTTTCTTGTATATTTGTTATTACTCCCCCACCAAAATTCTTAACAAAAACTTTATCACCAATTTCAAACATATTATCACCTTTTTTACATTATTACCAAACTTACAGGATTAAGGCAAACTAAAAAATATCTTGATTTTTATAAACTACCTATTATTATTTTATTTAGTTAACTTAAAAATGGCTCTTTTAAGCTGAAATTTATTATAATGTATTTGACATTATATTGTCTGAATATTTATAATATTATTAAACAATATTCAACAAGGAGTGGAAGCAGATGAAGGATATAATCGTAGATGAATTTCAAGCCACCGTTCAAGATTCACTAATTAGACATAGAAGCATTTTAGATATAATAACAAAACTCTCTGAATCAAATTCTAGAATAAATAGAGCAGTTGCAAAGGCAGTTACCAATCACGGATGCATAAAAATAAATGCTCAAAAACAACAGATACCCGACGATGCATCCCTTGACAATATAACCGAATTTTTAAGCTATCAAATCGAAGGGAAACTTTGCGACAACTGCAGAGAAGTCCTTGAAGAAGAGATAGGAAATAACCTATATTACCTTGCTGCTTTATGCAATGCCCTTGACCTTAACCTGTTTGATATTATACTTGAACAAAAGGAAAAGATAGAAACATTAGGAAAGTTTAGCATGTTATAAAGGCCCGGATATTCCGAGCCTTTATATTTTTCTATTTAATATAACCTGTTCTTGAAGTTTTTTTAGCCATTCCTTTATGGATCTTGCCCTTGCCTCACCTATTCCTTCAACAGCGTCTAAATCTTCTATGCTTGCCTGAAGAATCTTTTTAAACTGTCCAAAATTTTTAACCATATTTTCAACAACTATCTGCGGCAGCTTTGGAATCTTATTCAAAATCCTATATCCCCTTGATGAAACCATCGTATCTAACATTAAATCAGGATTATAGCCTAAAAGTTTACATATAACAGACAATTCCAAAATCTCCTCAGAAGATAAGGCCTTAATTGACTTAAATACCTCGTTATAATCCTTTGTATCTATAGCATAATCCCTTAGTATTCTAATTTCATCCTCTTCAACTTCATCTATAAGGTCGTTAAGCTGAAGGGAAATAAGCCTTCCTTCGTTTCCAAGCTCCACAACGTATCTTTCAATTTCATTTACTATCCTCATAACCATCTCGCTTCTTTGGATGGCAAGAACTACGTCATATACAGTTACTAAATCTTCGAATTCTAACGCAGAAAGGTTCGTAACCGCCTCATCAAACACCGATTTATACCTTTCAAGGGTTTGAATAGCCTGATTTGCCTTCGTAAGAATCATGTTCGTATCTTTTAATACATATTTAATATTTCCTTTAAATACGGTAATTAAATTTCTTCTTTGGGAAATAGCAATTGCAATATTTCCTGTTTGTTTTGCAAATCTGTCGGCGGTTCTATGCCTTGTGCCAGTTTCAGCAGTTGGAATGCTGGAATCTGGGATTATCTGTGTATTTGCGTAGAGTATCCTTTTAAGATCTCCGCTTATGACAATAGCCCCATCCATCTTGGCAAGTTCATATAAATATGCTGGAGAATATTCACTATTTATATAAAACCCACCATCAAGGAGCTTGCTTATTTCTTCTTCATCCCCAATTACTATGAGTCCTCCAGTTTTAGCCTTTAATATATTTTCAAGTCCTTCCCTCAAAGGTGTCCCTGGTGCCAAAAGCTTTAAAACATTCATTAGCTCAATTTCTTTAGCATCTCTCATAACTATCCCCCTAGAACTTCTTCTAATGCTTCGTATATATTTTCAACAGGAACAATTTGGATTCCTTTTATAATATCGAGTCCTTTCATATTTTCTTTAGGAATGATGCATTTTTTAAATCCCAATTTTTGTGCTTCTAATATTCTTTTATCTATTAAATTAACTCCTCTAACTTCTCCCGTCAATCCAACCTCTCCAATTATCACAACTTCGTTATCTATTGGAAGATTTTTAAAGCTGGACGCAATAGAGCATAAAACTCCAAGGTCAATGGCAGGTTCGTCGATTTTTATTCCCCCAGCAACATTTACATAAACATCATAGGTTTGTATGTGCATTCCAACCCTTTTTTCAAGAACGGCAATTAAAAGAATAACCCTGTTATAATCAAGCCCCGTTGTCATCCTTCTTGGCATACCAAAGCTTGTTTGGGAGGTTAGTGCCTGAACTTCAATTAGAATTGGTCTTGTTCCTTCCATGGAACATACAACACATGATCCAGGAACGTCTTTTGGTCTTCCGGATAAAAGTATTTCGGAAGGGTTTTTAACCTCCTCAAGACCAAACTGCTTCATTTCAAATACGCCAATTTCATTAGTTGAGCCAAATCTATTTTTAACAGCTCTTAATACTCTGTAGGTATTATGTCTTTCCCCTTCAAAGTAAAGGACTGTATCTACCATATGTTCTAAAACCCTAGGACCGGCAATAGACCCCTCTTTAGTAACGTGTCCAACTATAAAGGTAGCTATGTTTAAATTTTTTGCTATATTCATCAAAACTGCAGTGGCCTCTCTAACCTGACTTACACTTCCTGGAGCCGACTGTAGCTCTGGTCTATAAACGGTTTGAATTGAGTCTATCACAACAACATCGGGCTTTAGATTTGTAATAGTTTCTTCTATATAGCTTAAATTGGTTTCTGGAAGAACCAAAAGATTTTCCGAAAGGACATTTAACCTCTCTGCCCTAAGCTTTATCTGTTTTGAGGATTCTTCACCAGAGACATATAAAACGATGTTGCCACTCTTTGCAACATTGTTTGCCATTTGAAGAAGAAGGGTGGATTTTCCAATCCCAGGGTCTCCTCCAACAAGGACTAAAGACCCCTTAACTATTCCTCCTCCAAGCACTCTATCTAATTCTTCAAGATAAGTTGAATATCTTATCTCTTTTGTTATCTCTATATCCTGTATTTTCAAAGGCTGAACCTTATTATAAGCGGCTGATTGAATTTTACTCAGTTTTTCAGCCTTAACTTCCTCTATAAATGTATTCCAGCTTCCGCATCCAGGGCACTTCCCCATCCACTTAGGAGATTCATATCCGCACTCTTGGCATATATAAACAGTTTTTACCTTTCCCATTCTATCACTTCCTATTTTAGTTAGCAATTACATTATATTTAATATTGTTGTTCATGTAAAGAAATATATACAAAAAAGAGAACCCCCATTATGAGGATTCTCCCTTTTCAAAAATTATTTCATTATCTACAACCTTCATTACAACTTTATCTCCGCGCTTTATATTTCCCTTTAGCATTTCCTCTGAAAGTTTATCTTCAACAGCTTTTGTTATGGCTCTTCTCAGAGGTCTTGCACCATATGTTGGGTCAAAGCCTTGTTTTGAAAGGTGCTTTATTACATCTTCATCATAACTTATTTCAACTTCAAGGTCCTTTAACCTATTAATTACACTCTTTAACATGAGCTCTGCAATTTTTTCAATATCCTTATCCTCTAATGGATGGAATACAATAATCTCGTCGATTCTATTTAAAAACTCAGGTCTAAAGGTCTTTTTCAAGTCCTCCATTACGTTTTGCTTCATCTTTTCGTAGGAATCTTCCTTTTCCTTTTCTGTAGTTGCTGCAAAACCAAGGGTTTGCTGCTTTTTTATGGTCTGTGCACCAACGTTGGAGGTCATGATAACTATCGTGTTTCTAAAGTCCACTGTCTTTCCCTTTCCATCGGTTAGTCTTCCATCCTCAAGGATTTGAAGCAGTATATTAAATACATCCGGATGGGCCTTTTCAATCTCATCAAATAAAACTACTGAATATGGCTTTCTTCTAACCTTCTCTGTTAATTGGCCTCCTTCTTCATATCCAACATATCCTGGAGGAGAACCTATAAGTCTTGATACCGTATGCTTTTCCATATATTCCGACATATCTATTCTTATCATTGCGTTTTCATCACCAAACATAGCCTCAGCAAGTGCCTTTGATAGCTCTGTTTTACCTACCCCTGTAGGACCAAGGAATATAAAGGAACCTATTGGACGCTTTGGATCCTTAATTCCAACTCTTGCACGCCTTACAGCCCTTGCAACAGCCTTAACTGCTTCATCCTGTCCTACAACCCTTTGATGAAGTATTTCTTCAAGTTTTAAAAGCTTTTCTGATTCTGTTTCAGTAAGTTTATTAACAGGAATTCCAGTCCATCTTGAAACAACATTTGCTATATCCTCTACTGTAACAACAGGAACTTCACTATCCTTTTGATTTTGCCAATCCTTTTTAATCCTTTCAAGTTCATTTTTAATCTCATTTTCTCTGTCCCTTAATTTCGCAGCCTTTTCAAATTCTTGTGTATTTATTGCCTCCTCCTTTTCCTTTCTAACCTTTTCAAGCTCTTCTTCAAGGTTTTTAACATCAGGAGGTGCAGTTAAGTTCTTTAGCCTTACCTTAGCTGCTGCCTCATCCATAAGATCTATTGCTTTGTCTGGTAGGAATCTATCGGTAATATATCTATGGGATAGGTTTACAGCAGCCTCTAGTGCTTCATCAGTTATTTTAACCTTATGATGTGCTTCGTATTTATCCCTCAATCCTTTAAGGATTAATATAGACTCTTCAGTTGATGGTTCACCAACCTGAACTGGTTGGAATCTTCTTTCAAGGGCTGAATCCTTTTCAATGTATTTTCTATATTCATCAATCGTAGTTGCACCGATAACTTGAATTTCACCTCTTGCAAGGGCTGGTTTTAATATGTTAGATGCATCAATGGCACCTTCTGCAGCACCTGCACCAACTAATGTATGGATTTCATCTATGAATAGAATTATATTTCCTGCCCTTCTAATCTCGTCCATTACCCTCTTTATTCTTTCTTCAAATTCGCCTCTATATTTTGACCCTGCAACCATTCCTGATAGATCTAAAGTAACAACCCTTTTGTTTTTGAGTATCTCTGGAACGTTGCCCTCTACAATCCTTTGGGCAAGACCTTCAGCAATGGCAGTTTTTCCAACCCCAGGTTCACCTATAAGGCAAGGATTATTCTTTGTTCTTCTTGAAAGTATTTCAATTACCCTTTCAGTTTCATTTTCACGACCGATAACAGGGTCGAGCTTTCCTTCCCTTGCAAGCTCCGTTAAGTCCCTTCCGTATTGGTCAAGGGTTGGTGTATTTGTTTGTCTATGCCTTGTTCCCGGACCTGGTTTTCCTTTAAATCCCTGTCCTAATTCACCTACGTTTAAAGAATTTAATATCTCGTTTCTCGCCTTTACAATATCAATGCCGAGCTTTGCAAGAATTGCTATTGCAACTCCTTCGCCCTCCCTTAAAAGAGCAAGCATCATATGTTCAGGGGCAACGAAGTTATGGTTTAAATTCCTTGCTTCATTCCTTGCAAGCTCAATTATTCTTTTTGTTCTTGGAGTTAAAGGTATCTCGTGAAAGTTGAAGAACTCTTCACCTTTTCCTTCTATTTCAATTATCAAATTTCTAATCTTTTCATCATCTATTCCAAGATCCTTTAAAACCTTTGACGCCTGACCACCCTCTCTTATTATTCCAAGCAAAAGATGTTCTGTTCCTATATAGTTATGGTTTAATCTTTTAGCTTCCTCTGCTGCAAGCTGCAAAACCCTTTGGCTTCTTTCTGTAAATCCATTAAACATACGCATCCCTCCTTATCTTAGTGTTTCTCTAACTATTTTAGCTCTTATAATATCCCTTTCCTTTGTGTCAAGGTCTCTTCCTTCAATAAGTTGTAACGTTGCTGGTTGAACGTTAACTAAAAGGTCGTTTAATTTTTTTACATCTATATCCTTAATTATTCCCATTTCTATTCCTAATCTTACCTTTGACATTAGATTTAAACACTCTTGTGTTGATAGCATTCTTGAATATTTCAAAAGACCAAGGGATCTATAAATGTCGTCCTCGATTTCAGCCGCCTGCTTTTCAAAGAGCATTTCCCTTGTTTTAATTTCTTGATCTATTATTTTTTTAGTTACTGCAATTAAGTTGTTTATTATCTCATCTTCAGTAAGACCAAGAGTTACTTGATTTGAAATTTGATAAATGTTTCCCATAGCATTACTGCCCTCACCATAAATTCCACGCATAGTCATACCAACTTGAACTACTGTGTTAAATACATTGTTTATATTTTTAGTTAAAGTAAGAGCTGGAAGGTGAAGCATTACCGACGCTCTAATTCCTGTTCCTACGTTTGTCGGGCAGCTTGTTAGGTATCCTAACTTTGCATCATAGGCATATTGGACCTTTTCTTCTATAAGGTCATCTAATTTGTTTGCATAATCATAGGCATCCTTTACTTTAAATCCAGGATATATAACCTGAAGCCTAATATGGTCTTCCTCATTTATCATTATAGAAACGTTCTCTTCTCTATTTAAAAGGACTGCTCCCCTTTGATATTCATTTACAATATCCATGCTTATAAGATGCTTTTCAACCATCGAAAGCCTTTCAAGGGGCTTTAATTCCCTTAACTTTATTAGCCTAAACTCGTGGGCTATAGCAGAATTGCTGTTTAAAACAGAATCTGCTACATCCTTTATTACTTTATTTGCCTCATCTTGATTTAACTTTTGTGGGAAGGGAACACCATCAATATTCCTTGCAAGTCTTATTCTGCTGGTTAGAACTATATCGCTACCATGGTTTTTGAATAGCATTTTACCACCCCCCTATTTATCTAGCTTTGACTCAAGCTCTTTGATTTGGTCCCTTAATTTAGCAGCCTTTTCATATTCTTCGTTCATAACTGCAACTCTTAGTTCTTCCTTTAACCTTTCTATATCCCTTTTTATCTTTAAAATTCCTCCCGTCCTCTTTGGAACCTTTCCCGTATGCTGAATATTTCCATGAACCCTTTTAATGATAGGAGTAATTTCTGCATTAAAGGTTCTATAGCAATTTGCACATCCCATCTTGCCGGTCCTTTTAAAATCATCAAAGCTCTGATGGCAGACAGGACAGGTTACAGGCTCAGGAATCTGATATGGCGAACCCATCATTTCAAAGAATCCTTCGAGTATGTTTTGGAAGGACATAGGTGATGCAAAGTTAAAGGGGTTCATTATATCGATATTAAACTCGTTGTTTTCCCTTGCACATTCCTCACAAAGATGAAGTTCCTGTTTAACTCCGTTTATTATTTTTGTAATATGAACATTGGCTTCCCTTTGATTGCAATTTTGACAGAGCATACAAATCCCTCCTTTGGGAATTTTTTAGATTATTGATATTAGAACTGTTTTTAAAATATTCGCCCTTATTTTATCCTTCAAATCCGGCGGAGCATTTATAACTTTATCGTTTAGAGCAATTTTAAGAATTGTTGCCTCCCTTTCAGTTAAATAACCTCTATCCTTAAAAAACTCAATATATCCTTCCGCCTGTTGCTGGGTTATTTCTTCTCCTATATTATTCCAAATTGCGTCCTTTAAATAATCGTTATCGTTAATTCTTATTTTTGTGATTTTGATAAATCCTCCGCCACCCCTTTTGCTTTCAATATAATATCCTTTATCTATAGTAAACCGGGTTTCTAGGACATAATTAATCTGAGATGGCGCACAGTTAAAAAGATTAGCAAGTTCATTTCTTTGTATTTCTAAAAAATCATTTTCGCTCTTTTCCAGCATGGTCTTTATGAAGTTTTCTATTATATCCGATAGTCTTGCCATAGCACCACCTCTTCTTATTTTGTTTTACTTTGACTTTGACTTTCTTTGACCTTTCAATTACTATTTTATACCATATAAATTATATTGCAATAATTAATTTTTTCATAGAATAGACAATTTTTATGATTATCAATAAAATATTAAAATTATTTTGCTATTTTAAATAAAATCTCAAAATTTCTTTATTTTTTATTTGTAATAATGTTAACCAAAATAAAAAATACAAACAAAAACTTTAAAAAAAATTAAGCCGGCAATGTAATACCAGCTTAAACATAATAGCCAATTATTAAGCACATCATGTCAATCTATTATAAGCTGTGCCTCTTCGTTAAAATAAGTTTTATACCCAAGCTGAAGAAACATTATAACTGTTATTGCAACGCAACCTAATATACCAAGCATTATAGCTATTTGATATTTTATAGCAGTCAACGGAGATGTCCCTGATAATATTTGTCCCGTCATCATACCTGGTAAAAAGACTATACCCATTCCTACCATAGAGTTTATTGTGGGAAGTATTGCAGAATCAAAGGTATTATCTATTATTTCCTTAACTGCCATTTTAGGGGTTGCACCAAGCATAAGAGCCATCTCTATTTCATCTTTTCTCTTTTTAATGTCATCAACAAGCCTATTTACACCAAGGGCAACTCCTGTCATTGAATTTCCAATTAGCATGCCTGCAATGGGGATAAAATATCTTGGATCATACCAAGGACTGATTCTTATAATTACAAATAAAAAATATAAAAGGCTAAGAAGGCTCCCTATAACCATTGATATTGCAACGACTTTTTTTATTTTGAAATTCAATTCAACCTTTGATCTTTTGTATATATTATATATGCTAAAGATCTCCATAAAAATTAAAATTAATAAAGTAAATAAGGGATTTGGATTATTTATTATATAAACAAGAACAAACCCCATAATTATAAGCTGAAGGGTCATTCTGATAGATGATATCACTATTTCCTTCTCCCTTTTTATTCCTCTTTTTCTTACTATAAGCAAAAGTATTACAATAAATATATAGGCTGCTAATAGCTGATAAACATTTATATCTATAATATTTTTCATAACTTCACCTTCCCATCAAATATCTCAACAACTCTTTCACTAAAGTTAGAAGCTATCTTTTTAGAATGGGTTACTACAACCAACATCTTATTTTTGCCTTTAATATATTCTATAACCCCCTTCATTACTTTCTCTTCCGTTCCTTCATCCAAAGCAGATGTTGGCTCATCTAAAAGGTAAACATCAGAATCTAACAAAAGTATTCTACCAATGGCTAACCTTTGTTTTTCTCCTCCCGAAAGATTTTGTGCAGACTCATCAAGCTCTTTTTTTAAACTTACAAGTTCTAAAATCTCCTTTAATTTTTCATCCTTTACTAAAGGTTTTTCAGAGAATTTCAACCCTATCAAAAGATTATCCCTTATATTGCCATTGAAAATAATAGGATTTTGAGGAAGCATAGTAACCTTTCTTCTTATCTCAATTGTGTCCCAATCTTTTAGTGCCCTTCCTTTAAAATAAATCTCACCTTTATCAGGGGATATTAGTTTGTTTAAAAGTTTTAGTAAAGTTGTTTTGCCACTTCCGCTTTCGCCAACGATGCATGTTATTTTATTCCCTTGAATCTCAAGATAATCAATATCTAATATATTCTTGTATTTTAATTCAACGATTTTAAACATAGCCCCTCCACCTTATTTAAAAATTTCTTCATAAAGTTCCTTTGCTCTTTTTTTAGCCTCTTTAAGAGCCTCAATTCCTTCTTTAGTTATTGAATAATACTTTCTTATTTTACCATTTATTAGTTTATCCTCTCTAACTAAAAGCCCCTCCTTTTCCATAGAGTGCAAAATAGGATACAAAGTCCCTGGCCCTATATTATATCCATGTTCTTTTAATTCCTCCATCATCCATGAACCAAAAAAAGGTTCTTTATAGGCATGATACAGTATATGCACCTGTATAAATCCTAAAAATAATTTTCTAAGGATTTTATTGCTCAATTTATCACCCCTTAATTATCGTATTTCGATATCGTATTATAATATTATCATAATCTTAATATAAAATCAATGTAAAAAAGGGTTTGAGGATTTATTGAACCTTCAAACCCAAAGTTCTATTTGTCTAATTCTTCATTAATTTTTTCTACTCTTTTTCTTTGTTCATCTGGACTCATCCAGCTATTAAAGCTTGGGATGAATTCTCCAAATCTTTCAAGATTGAAGTTAAATTTAAACCTTTTCCCCCTTAATTTCTTATTAAATTTCATTTGATCACCTTCTTCTTGCAATTAAGTGATATTTATTATCATCGTGTCCTCCCTTTTGTGTGACGTCAAATCCATTCATATCAAGTATCCTTCTTATTTCCTCTGTTTGATGAGCATCTGAACCGTCAACTGTTATTACAAGTTCATCATCGTCGTTTAAAATTGAAAGCATATCATAAAGTTTATTTGTGTCAGATGGTCCAATTATTTTCCCAAAGTTAATCCTATAATCAGACATTAAAATCCCTCCTTTGAATATAGTTTTTACAGTTTTTAAAATTAAATGCTGTTAAATGCTTTCAAAATTATATTGGGCAGGTATTTTAAAATACCTGCCCAAAAATATTTTATTCTTCCTCTTCTTCCTTTTCCTTTTGCGCATTTTCGATAATCTTTTGTGCGATGTGAGCTGGAACTTCTTCATATCTTTCAAACTTCATTGTAAAGCTTCCCCTTGCCTGAGTCATGGATCTTAGATCTGTTGCATATTTGAAGGTTTCCGCCATCGGCATTTCAGCCATTATAACCTGCATTCCATCCTTTTGCTCCATTCCAAGAACTCTTCCACGGCGCTTGTTTATATCACCAATAATATCTCCCATGTATTCATCCGGCACTGTAATTTCAAAATGCATTATAGGTTCTAATAATACTGGGTCTGCCTCCTTCATTCCCTTCTTAAAGGCAAGGGATGCTGCTGTTTTGAAGGCCATTTCAGAAGAGTCAACAGGGTGATAGGAACCATAGTGTAATGTTGCCTTTAAGTTTATAACAGGATAACCTGCTAAAACTCCCTTTTTCATAGCTTCTCTAAGTCCCTTTTCAACTGCAGGAATATATTGTCTTGGAACAACACCACCAACTATTTGATCGACAAAAACAAGATCTTCAGTTTCATGTTGTGGCTCAAACTTGATAACAACATCACCATATTGTCCGTGACCACCAGATTGCTTTTTATATTTTCCTTGAACATCGGAGGTCTTTCTTATTGTTTCTCTATATGGAACCTTTGGAATGTCAAGCATTACTTCTGCACCAAACTTATTCTTTAGCTTGCTTGCTATAACTTCAATATGTAATTCCCCAAGACCAGATATTATAAGCTCTGAGTTTTCAACATCCCTTGATATTTTAAATGTTGGATCTTCTTCAAGTAGTTTATGGAGTCCTGTTGAAATCTTATCTTCATCATTCTTTGATTTTGGTTTTATTGCCATTGATATTGCTGGTTCTGGGAAATCTATTTTTTCGTAAATTATCGGCTTTGCTGCGTCGCACAATGTATCTCCAGTCATAGTGTATTGAAGCTTTGCAACAGCTCCTATATCTCCAGCAGAAAGTTTTGTTACTGCAGTTTGATTTTTACCTTTTAATATGTATAGTGTGCCTATCTTTTCTGTCTTATCTTGAGTAGCATTATATATGCTTGAATCAGAAGAAATTGAACCGGATAAAACTCTAAATATCGAAAGCTTACCTACAAATGGGTCGGCAATCGTCTTAAACACAAAGGCTGAGAATCTTTCATCCGGACTGGACTTTCTAACTTCGTCCTCATTAGTCTTAGGATTCTTACCCTTAAATTCAACCCTATCAGCAGGGGAAGGGAAATAATTTATTATACAATCAAGCAATGTAGTTAAAGCTACATTTGAAATCGCTGAACCGCAGAAAACCGGTGCAACATCGCAGTTTAATATACCCTTTCTTAGTCCTCTTAAAATTTCTTCGTCAGAAAGTTCGCCTTCGCTTAAGTATTTGTCAAGAAGCTCCTCATCAGTTTCGGCTACCGATTCCATTAATATATTTCTATATTCTTCAACAACTGACTCAAGGTCAGCTGGAATTTCCGCTTCAACCATCGCTTTTGATTTTGGATCATAAACAAGAGCTTTTCTTTCTAATATTTTAACAACACCCTTAAAATCTGCTTCTTTCCCTATTGGAATTTCAAGGGCAGCAACCGAAAGGCCAAACTTATCCTTAATCTGCTTAAATGTCTTATCAAAATCAGCATTTTCTCTATCCATTTTATTTATAAAAAATGCTCTTGGAATCTTATATTTATTTACATACTTCCATGCCTTTTCTGTCCCAACTTGAAGACCCGATGCTGCACAAACTGTTATTATAGCAGAGTCAACTGCCCTTAAACCTTCTAAAACTTCACCAACAAAATCGAAATATCCTGGAGTATCAACAAAATTAATTCTATAATCATTCCAGTCACAAGGTGCAATAGCAGTTGAAATTGAGATCTGTCTTTTCTTTTCTTCTGGGTCATAATCACAAACTGTTGTTCCATCTTCAACTCTACCCATTCTATCTGTTGCCTTGCAGTCATATAATATAGCCTCAACTAAGGTGGTTTTTCCCGTTCCACCATGTCCAATCATACCTACATTTCGTATGTTTTCAATCCTATACTCCCTCATAACAAATTCCTCCTTACGACTATATAAGTCCTTATTTTATATATTCTCCATTATTTCCAAAATTCCTTTTAAAATTGCAAAAAATTTTCGACAATTTTGAATATTTTTTGCATTAAAGATAGGCATTATTATTAATAATTAACTAAAATTTAATTTTTTAAACAACATTTTAAAAATTTATCATTTTACACTACAGATTATATGATATATAATTTTGTTAGTAGCTCAAAAGGAGGTCATAAAATGAAGGACAAAATTATCAATGAGATAAAGGAATGGATAGTATCAATAGTAGTTGCTGCTGTAATAGCCTTTACTATAAAGGCCTTTATATTTGACATAGTGCAGGTTTCAGGTCCATCTATGATTCCAACCCTTCATGATAACGATAGGGTTGCTATAGAAAAAATTAGTCTTTATACTAAAAAATTTACCCGGGGAGAAATAATAATCCTTGATCCTGGCAATTCAGGCAGGGGATTATATATAAAAAGAATTGTTGCACTTCCTGGTGAAAGGCTTGAAATCAAAGAAGGATCAGTTTTTATAAACGGCAAAAAGCTTCAGGAGGATTATTTATCCCCTGGAACCCAAACCTACGCTGAAACTGATATCGACATGATAATACCTGAAGGCTACGTTTTCGTTCTTGGAGACAATAGAGAAGTCAGTGAAGATAGCAGATATATTGGTCCAATTCCTATTGATCACATAAAAGGACATGCAATTTTTAAAATCTACCCATTTTCAGATATAAAAAAATTATAGGGTGCAAGGCACCCTTAATTTATCTCCTCAAGTTTTCCAGTTACCATGTATATAATTCTTTCACAAACATTTGTAGTGTGATCAGCTATTCTTTCTAGATATCTTCCAACAAACATAAGCTTTGTTGCTTGCTTTGTAATTGAAGGATCCTTAACTATCATTTCTAAAAGTTCATCAATGATCGCCTGATAAATATCATCAACCTCTTGATCCATCTGGGCAACTTTTTTTGCAAGTTCTATATCCTCTTTAACAAAAGCATCAAGACTTAATCTAATCATCTCTTGTGCGATCTTTGCCATCCTTGGAATGTCAATCAAAGGCTTAATCAACGGTTCTTTGCCTATCTCTAAAGTTATTTTAGATATATTAACCGCATGATCCCCCATTCTTTCAAGATCAGTAATTATTTTAAGGGCTGTTGCTATGGTTCTTAAATCCTTTGCAAGAGGCTGTTGAAGGGCTAAAAGCTTCATGCAGTCCATTTCAATTTCAAGATCCATGGCGTCTATTTTATCATCCTCTTCAACAATCGTTTTAGCAAGCTCTAAATTTTGTTCCTTTAAAGAAGTTACCGCCTTATCAACAATCACTTCTACAAGGGAACCCATTCTTAATACCTTGTGTTTAACCTCTTCAAGGTTTTGTTGAAAATGCAACCTTGTCATAAAAATCTCTCCTTTTTTAACCGAATCTTCCAGTGATATAATCTTCCGTTCTCTTATCCCTTGGGTTTTCGAATATTTTTTCTGTAGTATCGTATTCTATAACCTCACCGTTTAAGAAAAATGCCGTCCAATCTGAAATTCTTGCTGCCTGCTGCATAGAGTGGGTTACTATAATTATAGTATAATTCTTTTTAAGCTCAAGTAAAAGCTCCTCTATTTTTAAAGTTGAAATAGGGTCAAGGGCGGATGTTGGCTCATCCATTAGAACGACTTCTGGCTGCATTGCAATTGCCCTTGCAATGCAAAGCCTTTGCTGCTGGCCTCCGGAAAGTTCTAAGGCTGATTTATATATTTTATCCTTAACTTCATCATAAAGGGCAACAGCCTTTAATGTGCTCTCAACAACCTCATCTAAGACTTCTTTTTTGTTAACTCCATTTTTTCTAAGTCCATATACAATATTTTCATATATGGTCTTTGGAAATGGATTTGGTTTTTGAAAGACCATACCTATTCTTCTTCTTAGCTCAACTGGGTCTAAATCGCCTGAATATATATCCTGACCTTGGAATAAAATTTTCCCTTCAACCCTTGTATTTTCAATAAAATCGTTCATTCTATTTAAAGTTCTTAAAAATGTTGATTTTCCGCATCCTGATGGTCCTATAAAGGCGGTTATATTATTTTTATATATATCCATATTTATGTCCTTTAATGCTAAGAAATTGCCATAGTAAAAATTTAAGTTTTCTACTTTAATTACGCTTTCCATAGTGTCCTCCTTTAGTCTTTCATTCTAATTTGATATTTATTTCTTAATATAATAGCAATTGAGTTTATGCCAAGAAGAATAAATAAAAGCACTATAATTCCTGCAGCTGCAACATTTTGAAATTCCTTTTTAGGCATACTTGACCAGTTGAATATCTGTATAGGCAAAACTGTAAACTGATCAAAGGGAGTTTTTGGAATAAATGAAACATAAGCAAGGGCACCTACTACAATTAATGGTGCAGCCTCGCCTAATGCCCTTGATAGCCCAAGTATAGTTCCTGTCAAAATTCCTGGCAGAGCATAGGGTAAAATTACTCCAGTTATAGTCTGCCACTTTGTTGTGCCAAGGGCATAAGATGCCTGTTTTAAGGATTCTGGAACGCTCCTTAATGCCTCTTGTGAAGAAATAATTATAGTTGGAAGTATCAATAATGACATAGTTAAAGCACCTGACAATATACTTCTTCCAAACCCAAGCAATCTAACAAAAACAGCAAGTCCAAGCATTCCATAAATTATTGCTGGAACACCTGCAAGATTTGCTATATTTAATTTAATAAATTCAGTAAATTTATTATCCTTTGCATATTCCTCTAAATATAAAGCCGTCCCTATTCCAACGGGGAATGAAATTAAGGCAGTTAAGATAATGAGCCATAAACTCCCAAAAAGTGCAGGATAAATGCCAGCCTTTTTAGGGAATCTTGATGGGAAATTAGTTATAAAATCCATAGATAACCACTTTAATCCCTTTGATAATATACTAAATAGAAGAATACTCAATATAAATATTCCAAACAAAGTGCATAAAAATATCAAAGTATGAAATATTTTATTTTTTAGTTTTCGCCTTTTTGTAATATCCTGTTCCTTCATCAATATGCCCTCCTATACTTTCTCATAACATATCTAGAAATTAAGTTCAATGTAAAGGTTATTAAAAACAATAAACTACCTACGGCAAACAAAGTCCTATAACCAATTGATCCATAAGGAACATCCCCCATGCTTATCTGAACGATGTAACCTGTCATAGTTTGTATGCTCTCAAGGGGATTTAAAGTTAATTTAGGTGTTGAACCTGCCGCCATGGCAACAATCATAGTTTCTCCAACTGCCCTTGATATAGCTAAAATAAACGATGCAATAATCGTCGGCAATGCAGTTGGAATTACAATATCCTTTGATACTTCGTATTTTGTCGCTCCAAGGGCATAGGCACCAAGTCTTAAAGAATCAGGAACAGCCATCATAGCATCTTCACTTAAAGAGGAAACCAAAGGAACAGTCATGATTCCTACAGCAATTCCCGCACTTAAGGCATTATAAACGCTTGTTTCAGGAAAGATAGCCCTTATTAAAGGAGTTATAGCGGTTAGTGCAAAATATCCATATACAATAGAAGGAATCCCAGCAAGTATTTCAATAGTTGGTTTTAAAACTTTTCTTACTTTTTTAGGAGCATATTCACTTAAGTAAACTGCACTTCCAAGGCCTATTGGAATAGAAATTATACTTGATATAACAACAATTAGTAATGTTCCGACAACCAAAGGCAAAACGCCAAACTTAGGAGGCTCAAAAAGGGGCGTCCATTCCCTTCCTGTTAAAAACTCAATTATAGACACCCTTTTAAAAAACAAAAAGGTTTCCTCAAAAAGAGAAAAAATAATCCCTAAGGTTGTTAATATCGATATAAATCCTAAAACTGTTAACACATTTTTTATTATTTCTTCATTTTTTTTAATTCTTTCTTTGCTCTCAAATTCTATTCTCTTCATCCTGCTCCCCCTTCTTCTAAATGGGCATAGGCACCCATTAAAGGTGCCTTAGATTACTTTATTTTGTTTAACTGTTCTGTATATTTTGCATCCTCCAATGGAACATACCCTACCTGCTCTACTAAATCCTTAGCATTTTCAAGGTAGAACTTTACAAAAGCCTTTAGTTCAGGTCTTTCCAGAGACTTTGTATTAACGTATATAAATAATGGTCTTGAAAGTGGCTTATAGCTTCCATTTCTGATATTTTCAGTTGTTGGCTCTACACCATTTACCTTTAAAGCCTTTAGGTTATCCTTATTTTCTTCATAGTATGAATGTCCAAAGAAGCCCATAGCATACTTATCTCCTGCAATGCCTTGAACTAGAACGTTGTCATCCTCACTTGCTGTATAATCTGTTCTTATTCTCTTTTCTTCTCCATTGATTTCTGCAGTAAAGTAATCAAATGTTCCTGAGTCTGTTCCTGGACCATAAAGCTTTATCTTTTCCTTTGGCCACTCTGGTCTTACATCACTCCAGTAAACAACCTTTGAGTCCTTATCCCAAATCTTTTTTAGCTCTTCTGTCGTTATATCGTCAATCCAATTATTATCCTTATTTACAACTATTGCAATTCCGTCATAAGCAACTTCAAGTTCCATCATATCTATTCCATTTGCCTTAGCCTTTTCTGCTTCTTCGCTCTTAACCTTTCTTGACGCATCGTTTATATCTGTTTCTCCAACAACAAACTTTTTAAAACCTCCACCTGTTCCTGAAATACCAACAGTGATGTTAACATCAGGATTTTCCTTATTAAATTCCTCTGCAACTGCCTGAGTTATTGGATATACTGTGCTGGAACCGTCGATTTTAATAGTTCCTGCTAACTTTTCTTGTCTTGCACAAGCTGAAAATGACAATGCTGTCGCAGCTATTAAAACAGCTGATATTATTTTCTTCATATTTGTTATCTCCTTTCAGTTTTCTTTTTACAATTAAATTTTATAACTTTCAATTGTTAAGAACCATCAAAATTATGTTAAGTCTATGTTAATTAATATTTTACATTTTTATTTTGCTAGGAAATTTCAATTTTAATACCACTTTTATTAACTAATTTACAGCTTGACTTACATTCTATCTTAATCTTGCTTAGAATATTTGCCACCATATGGGGAGTTTTTAACTTTTTAGCATCGCATATCAATCCTGCAATGCATAGTGAAAGCAAATTAAATTTTTGCAGCTCACCCTGTCTATTTGGAGATATTACATAGCCTTTAGCAATATCCTCAAGGGTATAAAATCCCTTTATATGGGTATCAAATTTTTCTGCTATTTCTGTGCAAATTTTGTTTATAAACTCAAAATCATCCTCCTCAATAATTGCAATATAATCATCTCCGCCTATATGACCTAAAAAGTAATTATCTTTTAAATATAGTTTAAGACAATCCGTTATTATATTGGATGTTAATTTAATAACTTTATCCCCATTTTCAAAACCGTAAGTATCGTTATATGCTTTAAAGTTATTAATGTCAAAATATAATATTGACACCTTCTTCCCTTTTGTTATTACATCTGAAAGTGTGTTTTCTATCAAAATATTTCCCGGAAGTCCAGTGAGTGGATTTGTATGTCTTGCATAGGTAAGTTCCAGATCCATCGTGCATTCTAATAGTCTTCTTATACTAACAACACCGTAGTATTCTTCATTTCTTTTTACTATCACATAGTCATAAAGCTTGTCCTCTTGACGCGACATAGCAAGATGTGTTACTTCTGCAATTGGAACGTTATAATCAACAATCAATGGATTTCTATCCATAATAAGTTCAACGCTTTTGTTTAAATATAAAGCATTGCCATAGATTGAAGATAACAGCATATTTATTCTGTTTTTCATAACAAGACCTATAGGAATTTTATTTTGAACCACTACAAGGCCGTGGCATAGTGAATTATTAAACATTTCTTTAACCTTTACACATTTCATATCCTTTGTAATTGGCTCATCAAACCTTGCAATTTTCCCAATTGGGAATGTCTTTGAGGTATAAAATATGTTTTTATTATTTTCATTAATCTGTCCCTTTATAAATTCTTTTATATCTGATTGGATATCTTGAATTGTTTCAGATGGTCTTGCTATTAAATAACCTTGAACATACTCAATACCTAAATTAATTAAGGTTACTAATTCATCCTTTGTTTCAACCCCCTCAGCTATAAGTTTCATATTTGTTAACTTGCACAAATGGGCAAAATTTCTGCATACCGCCTGTTTAAAGCTATCCTTATCTATATCTCTTATAATACCCATATCAAGTTTCAAAAACTGAGGTTTAGTTTCCGTAATTAACTTTATTCCAGAATATCCAGCTCCAGTATCATCAATGGCAATTTTATAACCCTGTTTTATATAATGTTCCAAAACCTCCCTAAATGCTTTATAGTCATCTATTGCCGTTTTTTCAGTTATTTCAAAAATAATCATGTTAGAGTCTATGTTGAATTGTTTTAGATAATCCCTGGTAAAGCCATTTCTAAAATTTCTATCACGAATTATTCTTGGATCTACATTTAAAAATAAATATTTATCTATATTTAGTTTAGATGCTCTTTCAATAGCAAGGCTTCGACAAAGATATTCTAAATCCCATAAGTTGCCATACCTTTCAGCTGCATCAAATAGTAAATCTGGTCTTTCAAGGGGTAAACCTTTAGGCCCTCGTGAAAGGGCTTCATAGCCTATTATTTTAGAATTCATAACATCGATTATAGGTTGAAAAAATGTTCTTATGCTTTTATTCTTTATTATTTCTTCCAAAATAATTTTATCCTCCATACAATCACCACCTAAGGCGATTGTATCTCTTTAACGTAAAATAAAATTTTTATTTTTGTTAAATGTATGTTAATAAAGTAAAATTATCTTCATTTTTGTTGAGAATAGTCGAAAATCCTTGTTATTATGTAAATGTAAAAATCTCCTTGGAGGTGTCCTATGAGATTGCTTTTTTTCAATAAAAAAAATGAAAAATTAAACATTAAATTAGAATGGAAGTCATTTCTTAAAAAGTTTAAGAAAATACCAATTCCCAAGCTACAAATAAACTCCATTAAATCAAAGCTAATATTAACACTGATACTCCTTACCATCTTCCCCCTTCTAATTTCAACCTTTGTCTCATCAATAATGATAAAAAAGTCAGTAAATCAAAATTACCTCGATAGTTTAAAAAGTGCATCCTCTAACTTGAGCAGAACAATAGATGAAAAATATGTATACTATGAAAGCCTTATAACTATCCTTTCAGATGATAAAATAATTAAAAACAACGTTGGGAAAGATGATGAATTGGTTTTAGAAGCACTAAAAAATTTTTTAAAATCTAACATAAACATAAAACAGACTTTTTTAATTTATAAAAATGGTAGGATTCTTTCTTTCCCTAAGGATAAATGGCAAATCCCTAATCATACTCAAATACTACACAATACTTTAAATAATTTTAACAATGCACTATGGAGCAATATTGAAACAAAAAATAATATGCTTCTTGTTACTATTACAAAAACATTTTATGATGCAGATAATAATCAAATTGGAATTATCGGCTTTACTGTAGATATCTCGGAAATTCAAAGGATTGCCAATTCATTGTTGCCAACTAAAACAGGACATATAATTATCCTAGATAAAAACAATACTATAATATCTTCTAAATATAAAAATCTTTTGGGAAAATCATTAATTGATGTTTTGGGTAAAAAGTCTAAGGATTTACTTAGCATCAACTGGATAAAAGACATGCTTAATAATAAAAGCGGACACATAGAATACAATTTTTTAGGAAGTAAAAAATCAATTTATTTCTTAAATAATTTTAAACTTAATTGGAAAATCATTGCTTTTATTGATGTTTACGAAATAAATTCAAATACAAGAACTCTAACGTCCATCGTTATATTTGTTTTAATAATCTTTGGATTAATTTCATTAATCATTGGTTCAAAGATGTCTCATACAATAGCATGCCATATTAAAGATATTTCAAATTGCATGCAAAGAAGCGGAACCGGGGATTTAACTGTTCTATCAGATATTAAAACTAATGATGAATTTGCTCAGCTAGGAAAATATTTCAACGATATGATTGAATCCATGAGGAAGCTTGTTTCTTCTATTAAAGATGCATCATCGATAACTCAAGCTTCATCAAACCTTCTATCTGAAGATAGTAAAAATCTATTATCACTTTCGGATAAAATAAAACTTTCAATGGATAATATAATTGATGGAACTGAATGTCAAAAAAATGAGATAAATAATATCGAAAAAATCTCTTCAGAATTCTTAGACGTGGCAATTGTTCTTAATTCTTTAAGCTCTGAAATAAAGGGTGAAAACATCGATATAAATGATAACACTAAAGCCGCAATAATTTCATTTAATGAATTAAATGAAAAAAATAAATCTACCAATGAATCAATAAAAACCATAGAAAATAGAATTAACCTTCTTAATAACAGCATTGAAAACATAAATTTAATCTTAAACATAATAACAAACATTTCAAAACAAACTAATCTTCTTGCTCTTAATGCCTCAATTGAGGCTGCAAAGGCAGGAGAATTTGGCAGGGGTTTTGCAGTTGTTGCAAATGAAATAAGAAGCTTATCTAATGAGACGGCAAAATCTGCAGAAAATATAAGGCAAACGATAAATCAAATTAAAGATATCTCCAATTTAACCATAAACGATATATATACTGTAAAAGAAAACATCGAAAATCAAAATCACGCACTTGATAAAACCGGAGATTCTTTTGCAAAACTTCAAAAATCAATAAACAATATTTCAGTAACTATTGAAGAAATAATAAAGAAAATAAATTCCCTTTCAATAAAAACCGATGGTTTAAAAGAAAGTATTAAAAATATATCCATTGTTTCAGACGGGTTTAAAGAAGTTGCAGAACACACAGAAAATCTTTTAAATCAGCAATTAAATGAAATATCTAATATAACTAAGCAAACAACAAGCCTTAATGAAATAACCAATCATTTAACAAATATCATTGAGCAATTTACTCTATAATATGCAACATTTTCCAGATCCCCCTCGTCTAATAATTAGATGAAAGGGGGAATCTTTTATGAAAAAATTTTTATCAAGCTTGCTTTGTTTTACATTAATTTTCAGTTTATTTTCCTATACAAAAGCAGCTTCAACAACTAAAATAGACTTAAAAAATGCTATTTTAATTGCAAAATCCAGCTTTGAGTTTGATGACAGAGACCTTAAATTTACTTACAACTTAAACAGTAATGAAAACAAAAGCTTTTGGAATTTATCTTGGACAGGGAAAAATAAACAGATAAATATTCAAGTTAATGCTCAAAACGGGGATATTATTTCTATGTATAGGTATGAAGGAGAGCAAACAATAACAAATAAAATCCCAAAATACTCAAAAGAAAAAGCAAAAGAAGTTACAGAAGGATTGATAAGGAAGCTCGTTGGCGAGAAATTTAAAGAATTCGTTTATGATGAAGCTAATTCTAACTACTTATATTACAATCCTAATTACGATTTTAGATACACAAGAAGGATTAACGGAATAGACTATAAAGATAACTTTATCAGTGTATCTGTTG
This sequence comes from Caloramator sp. CAR-1, assembly GCF_030546345.1. Taxonomy (NCBI): domain Bacteria; kingdom Bacillati; phylum Bacillota; class Clostridia; order Eubacteriales; family Clostridiaceae; genus Caloramator; species Caloramator sp. CAR-1. Next base: position 16,575 of record NZ_JAUONW010000018.1, on the reverse strand, counting down.
ATAAAAACAATTTAAAGATTATGAGCTACTATTTTGAATACGATTATGAAGGTGTCCCTACAAGTCAAAATATAATAACGTTAGAAAAGGCAAAGGAAATCTTTGAAAGCAAAATGGGGCTTGAGCTATCCTATAAAGTTTTTTATGATTATGAAAAAAATGAAAGAAACGTTAAACTGATTTACACTCCAAAATCTAGCGTGTATCCTATAGATGCTGTAACAGGCGAAATACTTAAAAATCCAATTTATATCTTTACAGAAAACAGCCAAAAGGATGCTGCAGGTGCTTTACCAACCTTAACACCTGAAGAAATTAAGGCAATTGAAGAAAATAAAAAATTAATATCGAAGGAAGAAGTAGAAAATATACTAGTTCAAAAGCTTGGCCTTAATAAGGAATTAAATATGGAATACATTAATTTAGGACATGATTTATACTCTGATAGATACATCTGGACAGTTTATTATTCTAAAACATCACAGGATAAATCAAACTATTACTATTTTGGTGCAACAATTGATGCTCTTACTGGAGAGATTTTATCCTTTTACAGAAACTTTCCCAATATAGAAAACTACAAGGAACCAAAATATACAAAACAAGATGCTAAAAAAATTGCAGAGGATTTTATAAATTCCCTCTCGAAGGATAAATTTATAAAATGCCAATATAGGGAAGTTTTAAATGTTGATGAGAAATACGTTTATTCTTTTGAATATAGAAGAATTGAAAATTCTATTCCGGTTGCAAACGAAGGATTTACAATAAGCATTAGCCCATATACAGGCGAAGTTTTACATTATTATCAAACTTGGAGTGATATAGTTTTCCCAAAGGTTGAAAATATAATCTCAATCGACAAAGCCCACAATATACTTTATAGCAAAAATAATTTCAAATTAAACTATATGAAATACTTTGATTACGATTTTAAAATGAACAAATACTTCATTAAATTAGTATATAGCTTTACATCATATAATTTTATGATTGATGCAAAGGAAGGAATATTGCTTGACTACAGCGGGAAACCTCTAAAAGAAGTAAAAAAGATTTCCTACAGCGATATTAAAAATTCACCATATTATAATGATATAAATATATTGATTGATATCGGCATTATTGATGATGAAGGAGAAAATTTCTATCCGAATCAAATGATAAGGCAAAAGAATTTCATCAAATATATTGTAAAATCATTAGAACCAAATTATATAATTTATAGGGAGGATACAAAGGAAGAATACGAAAATTATTACGAAATAGCAATTAAAAAAGGAATCATCTCATCAAAGGAAAAGAATCCAAATGCATATGTAACAAGGCAAGATGCTGCAAAGTGGATAATAAGGGCAATGGGCGTTGGATTTATTGCTGAGCTTTCAAATTTATATACTTTAAATTTTAAAGATAGCAAACTAATACCTAAAAATTATAAGGGTTATATAGCGTTAGCAAACGAACTTAAAATAATTACTCCAATCAAGGGATACTTTATGCCAAGACAATCTGTAACCCGCGGCGAAGCTGCAAAAATGCTTGTAAATTATTTAAAGGTTGAAAAACAGTAGGGCTTTATGCCCTATTGTTGTTTTATCAACAGGAAGAATAATTTATTCTTCAGATGAATACAGAAGGGCAAATTTCATGATACGTGCCCTTAAAGAATACACCCTTTTAAATGAAGAAAGAAAAATAGTCCTAGATAATATATTTAAGGGAAGTGAATTTAATGGTTAATGATGTTATAGTAAATAAAATTCAAACTATTGATCGATGCTTAAAACGTATTAATGAAGTTTATGAAAATAATCCTGAAAACTTAAAAGACTACACAAAACAAGATTCTATAATATTAAAATCTTCAGAGGGCAAGCGAAGCCTGTATTGATTGAATTCAAAAATGTAATATTAAAATACATTAAAAGGTGAGGATACCCTCACCTTACATTTTTGCTTCCATTATATTGGCAGATTCGTATCTTTTTAGTCCCGAATAAAATACTTTAAAGGAAATAAAAAGCCAAACTAACGCTGCCAAAATTACTAAAATAATACTTAATAAGTTAAAATTATTAAATATCCTTATTGGAAGATATATTGAAAATCCAACAGGGAGAACTGAATAAAACAAAAATCTAAAAAAATTATCAAAAATACCCTCTGGATAAGTTGCAAAGGCCAAAAAGAACATATCTAAAATCCTTTTTGTGCTCTCTACATTGCCTAAATAAAAGGCTAAAGAATTAAGTAAAAGAATTAATGAAAAATAAATTATAGAACCCGTTACGGTAAATAGTGTAAATAAAAATGCACCTTTTAAATCAAATCTTCCGGCCAAAATAAGTAAAATATATCCATAAATTAAATCACCCCAAGATGAAACCTCCATTTTAGATGCGCAAGTATTTAAAACTATATCTGCAGGTTGTAAAATATAACTATCCAATCTTCCTGATATAATAAAGTCTGAAAGTTCCCTTACATTTCCAAACAAAATATAGGTAAGTCCAAAACTTGATGATGCTAACCCCCATAGTATCAATACATCATCAAAGGAATATCCGCCAATGATATTTACATTTCTAAATATTATCCACCAAAATATCAGAAAAGAACCATTGTTTAGAATCATACCAAAAATTTGCGTTAAAAAACTTATTTTATATTCTGAGCTGCATTTCAAGTTAAATTTTACATAAGAAAACAGTATTTTAAAATGTCTTCTAACCTCCATTAACATTTAGCATCTTTACCCCCCTTCTATGAATTGTAAGCATCAGAAAGAGGAACATAAGTATATATATAACTTGTCCGAGAAAAGTAAACAAAAAATCATTCAAGTTAAACATAACTACAGTTTTAGAAACATGATACATTACAAACGACCAAGGCATATAGAAATTAACCTTAAACATCCATTTTGGAAGTAAGCTAATAGGATACAAAAGCCCTCCAAATATAAACACGATTTTTCCGTAAATCCAAGCATATGGCATATTTTCCTCCACCCAAAGGGCAGATAAGGAAATAGTAATATGAATTATATGATTTAATATCACTCCACATAACATTATAATCATAGAAAAAAACAGATAATAAAATTCATAACCCTTAATAGGACCAACCAAAGCTATTCCAACAGCAAAGGAAATAAAGCAGCTTATAAAAAAATCTAAAAGATTTCTTCCCAATGTGTCAAACAAAATATATAAGGTGTAATTATAGGGTTTATTTATTTTATATGCAATATCCCCACTTTTAATATCCTGTGCAACGTTTCTATGAATTCTATTATAATTCAACGTAAAGCTTTCTCCCACTATCAAATACCACATCATCTCTTGAAATGTAAAACCCGTCTTAATGTTTTGAGCATAAAGCTTTTTCCATAAGAAAAAGAAAATTATAACTATAATTACAGTAAAAACATTTCCAATTATGAAGTCTTTAAAATAAGTCACATTGTTTTTTATACTTATTTTAAAAATCTTCAAATACTTATTCATTAAACCTCCCCCCTTATGCTGTAAATTTCAGCTATAATATCCTCAAGGGGCCTTGATGAAATAGAGATGTCTTCTACCTTCCCAAGTTTAAAAATCTTTAGCAGAATATCGTCAATATCCTTATCTTCCGTGTCAACCTCTAACTTTACGGCATTATTTGTCTTAGATAAGATCTTTACATCTTCTAAATTAAAATCAATATCCTCTGCATATCTTAATGAAATAATCTTTTTATTATCATAGTTGTATTTTAAACGCTTCATATTATCATCCATAATAATTTGTCCAAGATTTATTATAATCATCCTTTTACAAAGCTTTTCTATATCACCAATATCATGGCTTGTTAAAAATATGGTGGTTTTTTCCTCTTGGTTAATCCTTTTGATTAAACTTCTTAAATTTTTCTTTGCTACAACATCAAGTCCTATTGTAGGTTCATCTAAGAAAATAACCTTAGGCTTGTGAAGAATTGATGCCGCAATTTCGCATTTTATCCTTTGTCCTAGAGACATCTTTCTAACTGGAATGTCTAAAAGGTCCTTTATCTCTAAAATTTCAGAAATATAGTCAACCCTCTTTTTTAGCTCCTTATCCTCCATTCCATATATGCTTCCTAAAAGTTCAAAAGTATCTTTAGGCGGAAGGTGAAACCAAAGTTGCGACTTTTGTCCAAATACGGTTCCAATTTTATAGGTTAGTTTTTTTCTATCTCTTTGGGGGTCCAATCCTAAAACCCTTGCATAACCACTAGTTGGGTTAAGTATTCCTGTTAACATCTTTATTGTTGTAGATTTCCCAGCTCCGTTTGGGCCTATAAAGGCGAGTATTTCACCTTCCTCCACCTCAAAGCTAATTCCTCTTACTGCCTCAATCTTTAAATATTCCCTTTTTAAAAAACCCTTTCTTTTTGCTGCTATAAAGTCCTTTCTTAAATCCTTGACAGTTATTACACCCATAAAATCCCTCCAATTAACTACAATTCAATTATCATGTAATCATCGTAAAACTCAAATCCTAAGGCTTCATATGCTTTTACTGCTGAAGTATTATTCTTTCTTACCATCAGCGTTGGAATTTTTCCTCTTTCGATAATTATTCTGCAAAGCTCAGAAACTACTGCCTTGCAGTATCCCTTTCCTCTTTCTTTAGGCGTTGTATAAACCCCTCCAATTTGTGAAATTTCATCAGTTGTAGCTTGAATACATGCCGTCGCAACCATCTTACCATCTTTAATAGCAAATAGATAATCCTCCTCAACAGGCCTTTGGACTAAAGTTTTTTTAGCTTCTTCTACCGATGCATCATCCCTTCCAAAACCTATTTGGCTTGCCTCCACTAAGAATTCAGCAGCTAAATCCAAATCAAGTTCATAATAATTCTTTATCTCTATATCCTTGCATTGAAATTCTATAAGATTTTTATTGATATAATAAGCATCATCACTAATATTTCCAATCGATTTAACATCCTTTAAGTTTTTATACAAAGGCTCAATAACTCTTCTCATGCCAAGAAGATATTTAAATTCCCTATCCTTCATAAGCTCTACAAAATAAGGAATAGCTCCTTCGCTCTCATAATGTGGAATACAACTTCCTAAGTTATAAAAGGGTAATATGCCCTTTAATTCACTCTTTTCAAAATATCCATAATAATCCCCACATCTTCTTAATTCCTTGTTATTCTCAATTCCAAAATATTTTATATTGCCAATCAAAAATGTAGTTTCAATGTGATTTCTTTTTAAGTATTCCTCCACTATTTTTCTGTCGATTTCAAACAACTTCCTAATCATAACACCCCTCCTAAAAAGTTAATAAAAAGTCCCCACGAAGCCACCTTAAAGTGACTCCGTGGGGATCCCACGTGTAGGAGATAAACTCTCCCTGCGCAGCTCGGATAGCCCTTATGCGCACTCACTTGTTAATATTATATTATACATCTATTGCCAAATATGTCAACAAAAAATAAAATCCCTGCAGGGCAGGGATTAATTTAATGATGATAATCTTGATTTAATATCTTCTATCTCCTTTTGAAGTTTTGCAATTCTATTATCTAATTCTTTAAATTTCCCTTGATATCTTACCATAAGGCTCTTGCTAAGACCTGTTTTAGGGTCCTTTTCTTCTTGGTTTAAAGAATTAATTTCCTTTTCAAGGGAGTTAACTTCCTTCATACCATTTAGATATTCTATTTCCATATTCTTTTCCATTTCTGCTATCTTAAGTTCTTTTTCTAAAACTTCCAATCTCATAGCAGCAATTTCTGCTTGTTTATCCATTCTATTCTTTTCCATTATTTTTTTCTTTTCAGCTATCTTTACTAAAAGCTCTTTTTGTTTTTCATACATAGCCTTTTTAGTATCATCAGTTGTTTCAGAAATCTTTTTATCTATTTCTGCAAGTTTTGCATTTAATTTTGTTTCAATTTCCTTTACGATTTCAGCATATTTTGCATCCTTGTTTGTTATAAATTCCTTTAGCTTTGTCATTTTATCGTTTATTTCTTTTACCTTCTTTTGATAGTTTTCCTCTACCTTTTTAATCTTTTCATCAATGCTAATACCTTCACTATTTTTCTTTTCTTCAACCTTTGCTGCTTCCTTCTTTAACTTTTCTATGAAATCTTCCCTTTCCTTAAGTGCCTTTTGTAATTGCTTATTCAAAACATCAAGCTTTTGTTCAAGTTGTTTAACTATTTTTGAGTTTTGTAAACCTACCTTTTTAGCATTGTTTTCCTTTGCAAAAGATGTGCTAAAAGATGCCAATACAAAAGCAGCAGCTAATGCAAGAGAAATTAATCTTTTCACTGCCAATCTCCCCTTTTTATTTTTATTTTTATTATATCACAGTTTTTAATTTGATTAAATATTTAGTTAAATTTTAACCGCATTTTGAATAGCCACAGTTAGGACAGATTACGCATCCACCTTCATGGGTGATTGGGTTGCCGCATTCTGGACAAAGTATTTTATTTTCTTTTGTTTCGATTAAATTTTTTATTTCCATATCAGCACTAATGCTTTCTTTAATCTTTTCTAATTCCTTTAAATTAACTAGCTTTTCTATGGTTTTTGCAATAGCATCTGGACAGGATAAAACCTTTATATCTTTATTCGTCGCCATTTGTCTTAATGTAGAATGACATCTTATACCCTTTAGCTGCTCTATTATTTCCTTAACATCCATCCCACTTCTTAAGGCAATGGAAACAAGCCTTGCAGTTGCTTCCGATTGTGAAGGGCAGCCCCCTGCTTTACCAAGATTAGTAAACACTTCGCATATTCCATTTTCATCGTAATTAACTGTAATGTAGAGATTGCCACATCCAATTCTAACCTTTTCTGTTATGCCCATAGTAACCTCGGGTCTTACCCTAGGCTTTGTGCTGCTATCATCATTTTTCTCCTTCAAACCAACATTAATAACCTGTCCTTCTCTGCTTCCATCCCTATATATTGTAACACCCTTACATCCTAATTTATATGCAAGAAGATAAACAGTTTTGACATCCTCTATCGTGGCATCCTTTTTAAAGTTTACCGTCTTTGATACTGCATTATCAGTCCATTTTTGAAAGGCCGCCTGCATTCTAATATGATAAACAGGGCTTATGTCATGGGCTGTTACAAAAATTCTCTTAATATCTAGCGGAATCTCTTCAATCTCTTGAATGGTTCCATGTTCTGCGATTTTGTCCATAAGCTCCTTTGAATAAAGGCCTCTTTCCCTCATCACTTTTTCAAATAAATAATGAACTTCAACTAATTTTTCATTATCAAGAACATTTCTCCAAAAGGCTACAGCAAATAACGGCTCTATTCCTGACGAAACTCCGGCGATTATGCTTATAGTTCCTGTTGGAGCAATTGTTGTTGTAGTTGCATTTCTTAAAGGCGGTCCTTCTTTATATATACTATTATAAAACTCTGGGAAGGGACCCCTTTTCCTTGCAAGATACTCACTCGCTTCCTTTGACTTTTCATTAATAAACTTCATAAGGTTATCTGCAAGGTTAACTGCCTCCTCTGAATTATAGGGGATTCCAAGAAGGATTAACATATCTGCAAAACCCATAACTCCAAGACCTATTTTTCTTGTTTTCTTAGTCATTCTCTCAATTTCAGGAAGGGGATAAACATTAACATCTATCACATTGTCAAGAAAGTGCACTGCATCAAAAATGGTCTTTTCTAAAAGCTCATAATCGATTTCATATTTTTCTCCTACCTTTTTGACCATTTTAGCAAGATTTATAGAGCCTAAATTGCAGCTCTCATAAGGAAGGAGAGGCTGCTCCCCACATGGATTAGTGCTTTCAATCTCACCAAGGTTGGGCGTTGGGTTCTTTTCATTCATCCTATCCAAAAATATTATTCCGGGTTCTCCATTTGTCCAGGCCATTTTGACGATAAGGTCAAACACTTCCTTTGCATTTAATTTTCCCTTTACTGTCTTAGTATTAGGATCTATAAGCTCGTAGTCTTCTCCTTTAATTGCTGCCTCCATAAATTTTTCTGTAAGGGCAACGCTTATATTAAAATTGTTTATTTCCTTATTATCCTCTTTGCATTTTATAAACTCCATAATATCAGGATGGTCAACCCTTAATATAGCCATGTTAGCTCCCCTGCGGGTTCCCCCTTGTTTTACTGCCTCTGTTGCTGCATTGAATACCTTCATAAAGCTTACGGGTCCTGATGCTACACCACCTGTTGTTTTTACAGTTGAGCCCTTAGGCCTTAGCCTTGAAAAACTAAAGCCCGTTCCTCCACCTGACTTATGTATAAGTGCTGCGTTTTTTATTGAATCAAATATTCCCTCCATAGAATCCTCAACAGGCAAAACAAAACACGCCGAGAGCTGTCCTAAAGGACGACCTGCATTCATTAATGTAGGAGAGTTAGGAATAAATCTTAAGCTTGTCATGAGGTTATAAAACTTTTCCTCAGTTTCTTCTACACTTGCATTTTCATCGTAAAGCTTATCTGCTTTTGCTATAGTTCTCGCAACCCTTCTAAACATTTCATCAACCGTTTCAATTACACTGCCATTTTCATCCTTTGCGAGATACCTTTTTTCTAAAACCTTAATGGCATTCTGGGTAAGTTCCATATTATCACCTCAATATATTGTATGTATTATTGCATAAAATATACTACATATTGTATTTTACCATTTTATTCTTCCAATGCAAATTTCAAAATCATCCTTTAAGCTTAAAAATTACCCAAATAATTTATTATTTTAATTTTTATAAAGAATTTCTAAAGAAAATATTTTTTCGTAATTTATTTATTAGAATCACAGATAGTATATTGAAAAAATAAATATAACAAATTAAAATATCTGATAGAAAACACAAGAAAGGACGTAGAAGATGAAGCTACCGGTTGAATTTTATAGTAGAGATACAATAACCGTTGCAAATGATCTTTTAGGGAAGCTCCTTGTAAGGAACATTAATGGAAATAAATTAATTGGAAAAATCGTTGAAGTTGAGGCATACCTTGGTCCTATAGACAAAGCATGTCATTCTTATAATTTTAAACGAACACAAAGAAACGAAGTGATGTATGGTCCTGCTGGTATAGCCTATGTTTATTTTATCTATGGAATGTATTACTGTCTTAACTTTGTTACCGAAAGGGAAGGCATGCCCTGTGCTGTATTAATAAGAGCATTAGAACCTATAGAAGGACTTGATACAATGGCTTTAAATAGATTCGGTAAAACTTACAGTGAGCTGACAAAATCTCAAAGAAAGAATTTAACAAACGGGCCTGGGAAACTATGTAGAGCCTTTAATATAGATAAATCATTAAACGGACATAGCCTGCTTAGCGATGAAATTTATGTTTTGGATAACCCAGAAGACTTTGAAATTGTTGCAGATAAAAGAATAGGCATAGATTATGCAGAAGAGGCTAAGGATTATGAATGGAGATTTTTTATAAAGGGCAATCCATATGTATCAAAGGGAAAGACAAAATAACTATAAAGCCCCAAAAATTTCGGGGCTTAAAAAAATTTTAGATGTATTCCATCTGCCTTTCCTTAAAGTAAACTACTTTTAAGTTGCTCTTTTCTACTAAATCTAACGCTATATTAAAGTTGTTTCCAATGTCCGATGTATTATGTGCATCCGAACCTATTGTAACATATTTTCCACCTAATTCATTAAATCTTTTTAGGATTGTAAGGATATTTTCAGCTGCCTTTTTATCATTAATTCTTCTTGTGTTTACTTCTATAGCCTTTTCCCTATTGCTTAAAATTTTTAAAACCTCATCTATATAATCTGAATATATATCATAGTATATTTCCGTATCCTCAAAGGGTGCATATCTTGCAATATAGTCGATATGTCCTAAACTGTCAAAAAAATCGCTTTCTTTAACGCATTCATACATAAACTTAAAATATTCCTCATATGCTTGATTTTTATCCTTTTCTGCATAAAAATAATCCTGATATATATCGATTCCATTGACAACATGGATAGACCCTATAACATAATCAAAGGGATTTTCAAGGGCTATGAATTTGTTTTCATCTGTGCAATCGGTTCTAAGACCTAATTCTATACCGAGTAATACTTTGTCATTTCTTAAAAAACCATATTCTTTAAAATATGTTTTAACATCAAACTGAAAATTCCCTTCAACTGGGTATTTAAGGTCCATATGTTCTGTGATTATCAAGCCAATACCGATATCCTTTGCCTTTTTTATTGCATCTTTAAGTTTCATCGATGAATCCGTTGAAAATTCCGTATGAACATGACAGTCAAACATACTAATACCTCCAATTTTAGACCTAAAAAAATTATATCACAAACTAAAGCTGCCTCAAAATAGTTTTTGAGGCAGCTCAAAGTTATCTCCAAATAATCCACGTTAATATATAACCTGTTATAACAGCTGTTAATGTAAATGGCACGCTCAATTTCATAAAGTCCGATGCTTTAACTTCATATCCTTCCCTTTTTAATATTCCAAGACCTGTTATGTTGGCAGAGGCACCTATAGGAGTTATGTTTCCTCCCAATGTTGCACCGACCAAAAGACCAAAGAAAAGTAGATACGGCTCAACTCCCATTCCCTTTGCTATGTTTGATACAACTGGAAGCATCGTTGCCGTATAAGGGATATTATCAATAAAGGCAGAAACTATAACTGAAAACCAAACCAAAATAGTATATATCAAAAACAAATTACCTTTTCCTATTTTCAAAAATAACTTACTTATATCATTTATAACCCCTGCCTCGCTTAATCCGCCGATTACAACGAATAAACCTATAAGCAGCAGTATTGTTTCATAATCAATCTGAAGCAATGTTATATTAAGAGCATTGTTATTTTTATTTATAACAAGTTCCTTAAAAAGTCCTATAGCAAGAAGCGTTATACAAATCAATCCATTTGTTATATTAGGTTTGTTTGGTATAAAGGATGCAATTATAAGTAAAAGCACCATCGAAACTAAAAGATAGGTTGGAAAATAATCCTCAACCTCCTGTTTTTCTTCAAGATGGATTGGCTGATTGTATTGTCTAAAGAATAGCAGAAGAATAATCAGTGTCGCTGCTGCCCCTAATTCTACTATCCAAAATATTCCCGGCCTTCCCTTAAAGAAGAAAAAGTCTATAAAATCCATCTTGGCATATCCACCTAATAAAAGAGAAGTTGTGTCTCCAACTAAAGTTGCTGCACCTTGAAGGTTTGATGAAATTGCAATTGCAATTATCATATAAACCGGCGATATATTTAGCTTTTTGGCAACCCCCATCGCAACCGGTGCAATAATAAGGACAGTTGCAACATTGTCTATAAATGCAGAAACAATCCCTGCAAAGGCTGCAAGGGATACCACAGCCCATTTTATGTTAGGAACCCTGTCGATTATAACATCAGCCATTAGGGCCGGCATCTTCGACTCAATAAATAAATTAACAATCCCCATAGTTCCGCCTATCATTAAAATTATGTTCCAGTCTATATAGGTTAGTGCTTTATTAAAAGGCACTATGCCTATTATCATAAAAAGAACTGCTGAAAGCAAAGATATATATGTTCTATACTTTGGGAAGGATAAAAGTAAAACATACGTTGTGATAAAGATTATTAAAGCGATTAATTTCATTTTTTGCCTCCTATTCTTTAGTCTTTAGTTCTTCCTGTAACTTCTTTGCAATTGGAATATCAGCTGGCGCAAGATCATAGTTTAATAAATCATCAATTGATACCCATCGTGCATCATCATGAACAGAAAGTTTATAATCATAGCTTAAAGGTTTAACTAAAAAGGATATCAATTTAATTTTACCATTATCATATTCATGGACAACTTCCTCAAAGGGCTTTATAATTTCAATATTCATCTTTAGCTCCTCGTAAATCTCCCTTTTTAAGCATTCCTCATAGGTTTCATTTTCTTCTAATTTTCCTCCTGGAAACTCCCACTTCCCTTTAATATTTCCATCCTTTCTTCTTGCAATAAATACTCTATCATTATCAATGATAATAGCTGCTGTAACCACCTTCATAATTTTATCCCCTTTTGTTAGAAAAAAATTTCCCTAAGCTCAACTTTTGCCTTTGAAGTTCCATACATTCACATCCTATCGCTTGAATAAGGACTTTAATACTTGCTTTCCGCTTTCAAAACCAAGACTTAAGAAACTGGAATTTTTATTGAATATATCCTCAAGGGCATTAACCAATCTGTCAAGTTCCTCATAAGATATCGTAAGTGGCGGCTCAAGCCTTATTACATTTGGATTATTTAAAGTATAAGCGGTTATAATCCTATGTTCATTCATTAACTTACCCGCAACTAAAGACGCAAAATACTCTTTAGAAACCTCTGAAAGTTTACCTGCCGTTATAGTATTTAAAATCCCCTTTGGCTCTTCAAATTCGATTCCTATCATAAGGCCTTTTCCTCTTACTTCCTTTATTACAGGATATTTTTCCTTTAGGTCGTTTAATCTTTTTAATAAATATTCTCCCTTTTCCCCTGCTTTCTTTGGGAGGTCATTCTCGATGATGTATTTCATTGTAGCAACTCCAGCTGCACAGGCTATTGTATTTCCTCCAAAGGTTGATGTATGTAAAAATGCCTTATCGATACTTCCATAGGCCTTTTTCCAAATTTCTTCTTTTGTAATATACCCACCGATTGGCATTATTCCTCCACCTATGGATTTTGCAAAGCACATTATATCGGGAACTACACCTTCTTCTTCACAGGCAAACATAAAACCTGTTCTTCCAAAACCGGTTTGTATTTCATCAACTATTAAATATACTCCATATTTATCACATAGCTCCCTTACTTTTTTAAGATATCCTTTAGGTGGAACTATTATTCCTCCTTCTCCTTGGATTGGTTCTAGTATAAAGGCTGCAACATCTCCCATCTTTAGAGCATCCTCAAGGGCCTTATCATCACCAAATGGAATTGGGTATGTTTCAGGTAAAAGGGGTTTAAAGGGCCTTTGATATTTTTCCCTTCCTGTTACCGAAAGGGCACCAAAGCTTTTCCCATGAAAGGAATTTAAGCAGTAAACAATCTTACTTTTTCCACTTGCTATTTTGGCAAGTTTTAGAGCCCCTTCAACGGCCTCAGCACCGCTGTTTGCAAAAAATGTCCTTTTCAAATCCCCAGGAGTTATTATAGCAAGGTTCCTTGCCAAAACCCCAGCAAGATTATAGATGGATGCTTGTAAAATATTAGGAAGTCCTATTACCTTTTGTATCTCTTTGAGTATCTCAGAATTATTATGCCCAACATTCAAAGCACCATAACCACCTAAAAAATCTATATACTCGTTTCCCTCTTCATCATAGACCTTTGTCCCTTCAGCCTTAACAAAATGCTTATCAAAATCCAAAAGCGATAAAAGCTGAACCGCACTTGAATTTATGTATTCCCTGTAATTTTCCCTAACATCGCTTCTTTTTAAAGCTAAAGCATCGTCTATCGTCAAAAATTCTTTATATTTTTCTTTAATTTCCATCCTTTATCCTCCTCTTAAACCATATTGTAAGTAAATCCCTAATGTTAAACTTGTAGTTTACCCTATCCTGCCTACTTACTACAAAGGTAAGCTCCTGTAAATTGAAAAGTCCGTCATGGCTTGTTCCAGGATAATGTAAAGACATGTCTCCGATTTGAGTAATTATGCTTACCCCCATAAGTGTGACCTTTTCAATAAACTCCTCATCCTTACCATTATATCCCATAGTCTGCAGATATCCAATAAGATTTTGATCTATATAGCTTATAATTTCATCTTTGCTAAAATAAGGGCATACATATATAAACCTTGAAAAGCATCTATCCACATCATATTTTGTTGGGAAAACTTTGCTTTCAACAACAGTATAGTCGGCATTATTTGATGAATATATCTCTCCTGTCTTAGAAAGTCCATGCTTTAAAAGAACATATTGCCTATCCTGAATAGTTTTAACGGTATCCCACGGATTTGAGTAGGATTTTGGATATTCCTTAGAAAGCTTTTCAAGGGAATTAGCAAGATACTTGCAAAACTTTTGTGCATCTAAATCCTTGCTTATAAATATAATTCTTGGGGATAAGCATGCCCTTTGTTCCCAAAGTATAATGTCCCTTGCCGCATATTCTGAAATCTCATCATAATCGTCAATCTCATCGATAACCTGAAAGCTAACCTTCGGGCCGTGTTCTATAAAATGAACATTATATTTAGCACAAAGATTTGCCATAAAGTTTCTTGAGTTTTCTCCTCCCCAGTGAATTACCGCATTAACATTTTTAACTATACCTTCATAAATATCTGATCTTGAACTATCAAAATAAATTATAGATAACCTATCTTTAATAGACTCGTCTATTTCTACTAAACTATTGTAAAAGGCATAAGCAAAATAAGGCTCATCAGCTGAAACTTTTACAATATTGCAGTTTTTTGATAAAAGCCCCATAGAAACGCTGACTGGAATTACAACAAAGGCATTGCCTGATACGTTATGAAAAACCACTCCCCTTGGTTGTCTATGGACTTTTCCATAGTATGTATCTATCCACCTATCTAACACTTCTTCATCTTCTAATTCTTCCTTTAAAAGCCTCTTTACATTTTCCTTTAAAAGCATTTGCATTGTAATTTCTATTTCTTTATATATAAGTTCCTCCGATTGATTAATTATTTTTGAAAGCACCTTAACATGTTCCTTAGAATATTCTCTGTCAAGCCATTTTCTAGCACATTTATCCAATATCTCTATTGTTTTTTCAGTCTCGATATCATGGACTTTTATTTTATTATTTTTCAATCTTTCTATTTCATTTAATATTAAATTTTCATCTGAGAATCCAATTTCTAAATCAAAGCCATTGATATTCCTTCTAACATAGCCCTTTGAAACTGTCATAGGTATTTTCATTAATTGTCACCCCCTAAAGTGGCACCACATCCCTTAGCTTCGGTTCCTTTTACTCTTCCTATAATCTTTATAGTCATCCCTTCAGTATTACAAATAGGACATCTATTATAATCAACTATCTCTCCTATATCATCCACTAATATAGAAGCACCTGCAAAGCCTTCAGTTCCATAGGCATTAAGAACCTGAATAAGACCCCTATCCCCTGACCTTTTAAGTGGCTTTAGTGTTTTAAAATCCCTTATAATAACCTTAGCCCATTTTGGAACATGGAAAATATAATCCCTGTATTCCTTTGAATAATGTCCCGTCATTGTAAAACTATTTTCGGTAAAGGAATATGTATCAGTAAAGTTTTCCTCAGGTATTCCAAGAAATTTTGAAACATCTTCAACAAATCGCCATCTTTCAATCATAGTTCCAATATTGATATTTCCCTTTCGTCCATCCCAGCCACCACCACCTGTGTGAACAATTGCCTTTTCCCCAAGCTCTACTGGTTTAATTTTTTCTTTAAGGCTTAATACTGTTTTATAAAAAAGCGGTGTAGATCCACCAAGGGCTGCATAATGATCCTTTTTGTCATGTTCCATAATATATCTTATAAACGAGTCAACATCAACAGAAAATCCGTTTTGTGATGGCTTTAAAAGAAATATAGTATCATCTCTATAAGTAAATATGTCAAGAATATTTCCAAGATATGACTCTAAAGTTTTCCCTAAAAATTCTCCTCTACCAAAAGCTTTCATATCCTCAGCTAAAGGAAAAAAGGTGCATTCATAATCGTGCCTCTTTCTAAATATTTTATCGTCCTCTTCAACAAAATTTCTTAAAACCTGTATATCATTTTCAGTTCTTCCTACAATACTTGGATCTCCGCTGGTGCTGCTTGATACTGTCCATTTAAATATCCCATCTAAGTTTTTTCTTAAAAGCTTTGTAAAAAGCCCGTTAGATCTTTTAAAAACAGTTGTGACTAAAAAAGGAACATAATCAATATCATCTTCATATTTTAAATCTGTATATGGATTAAAGCCCTGTTGCTGGCATACTAATCTATATGCTTCACATTCTTCATATTGCCCAATCAAATTATTTTTAAAATCCTCAAAAAATCCCATATTATCCTCCCTTCTGTGCACAATTTGTGCATATTTATTATACCAATATTTAGTATATTATGCAATAAAATAGCATTATGTCCATAAGTTAATTTTGCAAATAAAAAAAGCGCAAGTACAAGCCCTTGCGCTATACGATCTATATTCCTGTTATTATTGTTTCATTCCCGATTATTTCTTTTATAAAGTAATAATCACCGTATTTTTTGGTTCTTATAATAACTTTAACATCTTTGTATGGACCAGATGATGTTTGTGAACTACCCCCACTTATAGAAGTGGTGGCTTCGTGGTCAAGGTAACTTCTGTTACCAGATTACCCACGCTCAAAGGGCTGTTCCTTCCCCATATATACCAATCACATGGCTAATTTTAGCAAATTCTTGCTTGCATTTATATCTCTATCATGAACTGCACCACACTTTGGACATTTCCATTCTCTCAATGCTAAATTCTTTACATCAGGATTTTTATATCCACATTCACTACATGTTTG
>NZ_JAUONW010000017.1:0-3193 GCF_030546345.1 Caloramator sp. CAR-1 | reverse complement strand
CTAAGACACCTTGGATTGCTCCTTGGCATCTCCGCTCGACTTGCATGTGTTAGGCACGCCGCCAGCGTTCGTCCTGAGCCAGGATCAAACTCTTATGTTTAAATCCTTAGCTTCCTCTAAAATTACTGCTGGTCGCTTCGCCACTGTTCAGTTTTCAAAGGTCAATCAGCGTTTCTTATCTTATCACGCTTTTTACTCTTTGTCAATATCTTTTTTTCTTTTTTTCTCGCCGCCCTCGCGACGACTTTTATATATATCATGTATGCTTGTATTATACTTTTATATAATCAAAGTTTATTTAAAATTATATTAACTATTCTTCGTTTTTCTAATCATTTCTCCTGTTTTCTATTACTGATACACTAGGTTAGGTTGATGATGTATCTTAATCTTTAGCTGAATAATCTTATTTTATTTTATTCCATTAATATTTCTGCTTTTGCTTTAACATCTACTTTTGAAACTTTAATATTATATGACACCTTAGCATTAAATCCAACAATCTTAATATAACTAATTCCCTTAGGCAATCTAAATTCAGAAGTTCTTACTTCTTTTGTTGAAAATATACCCTTTTTATTTTTCTCTGTAAATTCTGATATAGTTTTTATTTCTCCGTTTGGTAAAACTAAAACGATTTTAAAGTTTCCTCCATTAAAGCTTAACTTAGTGTCAATTCTTATATCCCCATACTCATAGGCATTTATCTTGCATATTGTTTTAATTCCATTAAATTTTGAAAAACGTTCGTAATATCCCTTAAATGAAACATGAAAAAATGCTATGTTGTTGTTTTCTATATTTGCAATTTGTGAATTATCATAATACATTTTTTCGAAGAACATATATTTTTGATTTGAATCTTTATAAGCAATTAAAGAAATTATAATTAAAAAAGAAAGTATACCCAAAGCAGCCATAAAAAGCTTTTTAGTAAAGTTATAATTTAATAGATGCATATTAACACCATCCCATAAGTTACAATAGCTAATTTAATTTTATATCTAAATCACTCTATTGTAAATTGATTCCAAAAATTTAATTAGAACTTTCTATTTATCAAAATTACTTCTTATATCCTCAATTATTTCTTTTATAATCTCTCTTATAGCTAAATTCCGCGTGCCTGGGATAAATATACCATGTTTTTGCAGCGGAATTATGTATTTAATACAGTCTAGGTTAAATATAACTTTTGAAATATTTTCAGTAATTTCTCCACCTATACCTCCACCTATTAGAATTCCTATCGGTCCTACTATAGCATCTATCTTGTTTTTAGTGAGAAAATCCACTATTTTCATCTCTCCAGTAAAGCCTTCATCAGCACCGTTTTTTAACATATTTAAGGTTGCGATTTCGTTTGTCCCTAAAGCAAAAATATACACATTATCTTTAAAGGCTCTTTTGCATTCCTTTATGAAGGTTTTCCCAAGACCTGCTCCTTGGCCATCAATGACAGCTATTTTCAAGCTTTTTCCTCCCCATCATTTAATTTTCTTCTCTAATATATTAATCTGTTATGTTCAATATGTTTTGAAACTTAAGTTTCTAAGTGGATTATACTACATATAATAAAAGTCAGCAATCTTAGTGATTGCTGACTATCTTTTTTCTCTTAAAACCAAATAATTCTAGTTCCTTAGGCTCCTTCCCCGATATTAAATCCCTAATCAGTTTAGCACCTATCAATGAATAAAGTATGCCATTTGATCCATATCCTAAACAAAAATAGCAGTTAGGCATTCCTGGTAGTTCCCCAATATAGGGTAAACCATCACCAGTTATTCCAAATATGCCATTAAACTTATATTCTATTTCTATATCCTTTATTTCTGGGAACATATTCTTAAGTTTACTAAATAACTTTTTATATTTTTCCTCTGCCACCCTTTCATCCTTAAGATCAGCCATCTTGCTATGCTCACCGCCAATTTCTATATCTTCTCCACCCATCATAATTCTATTATCTTTAGTTGTTCTAAAATATGTATAATAATCTTCTGTATCCCTTATTATACATCTTTCAAACCATCCGTTAAATTCTTTAATGGGTTTTGTAACAAGTGTAAAGCTTCTTGTCAACTTAACTCTATAGGGTTTAGGTAAGTATTTTCTCCCTTCGTATCCAGCTGAAATTATGACTTTTTTTGTTGTAATAGTAAAACCGTTAGATGTTGTTAGAATAACCTCATTGCCTTTAAATTCTATTTTACTAATATAAGTATTTTCATAAACCTTTATACCGCGATTAAAAGCCTTTCTAATAAGATAATGTGTAAATAGGTAAGGATTTATCTCACCAGAGCCTTCATCTGACAATATGCCTAATTCCATTGGAAAGGAGAACATATCTTTAGCCCGTTGTTTATCAACAAGTTCAACCTTAAATCCATTATTTTTTCTGAGTTCATATTCTTTAGTAAGTAGCTTTATGTCTTTATTTTTATCAGTATACAAAAGACTCTTTCTAAAGTTAAATTCACAGTCATTATCAAGTTCCTTGATTATTTGCCCTATTTCATAAACTGCATTGCTACACATTTTAAATACCTTTACAGCATTTTCTTCACCAAGGACATTACTAAGACCTATCAAATTAGTGTCTACTTCATATTGAAGTATAGATGTAGACGCCCTAGTGCTGAAATAGCCTATTATATTTCCTTCAATAAGCAAAACATCGTGACCAGATGATGACAGATAATAGGCACATAGGGCACCACTAACCCCTCCACCAATTATAACTACATCTGATTTTACGTTCCTATCTAAATATTCATATTTAAAAGGAATTCCATCTTTACTCCAAAAAAGTTCTCCTGATATAAGTTTCATAAACTCACCTCAAAAAATAGCTTTAACCAAAATAATTTTTTTATACAATAAATCTTAAACTTAAGTGCCAGAGTGCCGGGCGCACATAAAAAAGCCTCAACCATTTCGGTTGAGGCTTTAAATTTACCCGGCAGTCACCTACTCTCCCAGGCCGTCTCCAGCCTAGTACCATCGGCGTAGGTAGGCTTAACCTTCGTGTTCGGAATGGGAACGGGTGTTTCCCTACCTCTATCACCACCGGATTAAACTGCACAATAAGATCAAGCCCTCGACCTATTAGTACCAGTCAGCTAAACGCCTTACGACGCTTACACCTCTGGCCTATCTACCTGGTAGTCTTCCAGGGGTCTTACCG